>NZ_JBSFYC010000077.1:0-36833 GCF_053595675.1 Streptomyces sp. NPDC002446
GGTGCGGAGTATCACCGGGTGCGGTTCGGGATCGGGCGTCCGCCGGGTCGTATGCAGGTGGCGGATTTTGTGCTGAAGGATTTCTCTTCGGTGGAAGCGAAGCAGTCCACACACCAGGCCCCGGAGGACCGTCACCGGCAGCCGAACAGCCCCGCGCAGCGGCAACAGCCCGCCGCAGGCGAACCCACAACAACCCCCACGGCGGGAAAGCCAAAAACGTGGGCAGCCAAGCCAAGCGCAGCTACTCGTCATACCGCCGCGCCGACGCATCCACATGCGCCAGCCGCCGCATCGCCATGAGGACCGCGTCCCCCAGTACGGTCCCCACCACGACGCTCTCCACCATGCCGTCGACCTCCGCATTGCGGCCCACCCATGCGAGATCGGCGGCGGCCACCCGCTCGCAGGCGTCCGCGTAGTCGTCCATGACCTCCTCGAACTCTCCGCGGCCGATGCCCCGGAAGGTGGCGAGCGCGACGGCCAGCGCCTCGACGGCCGGATTCTCCGGCTCGACCCGCCAGCCGCGCCGGCGGATCAGCTCCGTGACCGTGCCGCGCGCCTCCTCCATGCCGTCCGGGGTGACGGCCGGCGGCGGGGTGATCGCCAGCTGCGCCGTGCCGAGCACCTTGTGCACCGACTCACCGGGTGAGTCGACGGCGGCCAGCACCTCGCGGACGACCGAGACCGAGAGTCCTCCCACGTCCATCAGCCCGCGGATCAGCCGCAGCCTGCGGACGTGGCCGTCGTCGTAGCTGGCCTGATTGGGGCTGGTCAGCCGGCCCGCGGGCAGCAGCCCCTCCCGCACGTAGTACTTGATCGTCGGGACCGCGACGCCCGTCGCGCGGCTCAACTCCCCGATGCGCATCTGCCGCCCTCTCCCGTGCCGGGTCGCCGCCCGGCACTCCGTACTCCCGGGCGCCCCGCCTCGTCCCGGCCTTGCCTATCCGGCCCCCATCATAGATAGTCCAGCTATCAGATAGCGGTAAGCGCTACTATCCATTCTGAGGGTCGGGGGTACCCGTATGTCCAGATACCGTTCGCTGCTCGCCTTCTCCTGGGCGATGGCCGCGCTCGCGGTCGTCGCGGCGGTCGGCCTGATCGTCGACGACCGGGTCCTGGCCGGGTCGCCGATCTGGTTCAAGCCGTTCAAGTTCGCGGTCTCGTTCGTCGTCTACGGGCTGACGCTCGCCTGGATGCTCTCCCGGCGGCCCGCCCCGGGCCGGGCCGGCGTATGGGCCGCGCACACCGTCGTGGCGGCCGGGCTCATCGAGATGGCGATCATCACCGGCCAGGCGATCCGCGGCCGGCGAAGCCACTTCAACATCGAAACCCCCCTGGACCAGGGCCTGTTCGTCATCATGGGACTCACCATCGTGGTCCTGTGGACGGGCACCCTCGTCATCGCACTCCTGCTCTTCCGGGCCCGCCTCGGCGACCGGGCCGCGACCTGGGCGATCCGGCTCGGGCTGCTGATCGCGCTGGCCGGGTTGCTGCTCGGCGGGCTCATGCTGGCGCCCACACCGCAGCAGCAGGCCGCGGGCGAGCTGGGCACCGTCATCGGCGCACACAGCGTCGGCGTCCCCGACGGCGGCCCGGCCATGCCGCTGACCGGCTGGAACACCACCGGCGGCGATCTGCGCATCCCGCACTTCGTCGGGATGCACGCGCTCCAGGCGCTGCCCCTGTTCCTGTACGGGATCGAGGCGCTGGCCGGACGGTTCGCCCGGCTGCGCGACGAGCGGGTGCAGCTGCGCCTGGTGCTGGTCGCGGCCGGTTTCCTCACCGCGCTGCTGGCGCTGGTGACCTGGCAGGCGCTGCGCGGCCAGGCGCTGATCCATCCGGACGGTGCGACGCTGGGCGCGCTCGGCGCCATCGGGGCGGCCACGGCAGCCGGGGCGTACGCGGCGCTGCGGCGGCCCGCGGACGCCCGTACCGACGAGGACCACCCCGCCCCGGCACAGGAGTTGACCGCATGAGCAGCAGCACCCTCTTCGACCTGGCCTTCCCTCTCGCGGCGCCGTTCTGGGCGCTGCTGATCCTGGCCCCCGGATGGCGCTGGACCGACCGGATGGCCGCCTCACCGCTGCCGCTGGTGCCGGTCCTCGCGGTCTATCTCGCCCTGGCCGTACGGGTCTTCCCCCAGCTGTGGGCCGCCGTCAGCCACCCCGGTCTGACGGAGTTCCAGGAGCTGCTGCGGCTCGGCGGCGGGGCCGGTGCGATCTGGGCGCAGGTGATCGCCTGGGATCTGTTCCTGGGGCAGTGGATGTACCGCGAGGCACGCGCGCTGGGGATCCACCCGCTGGTCATGGGGCCGTTGCTGGTGCTGACCGTGCTCCTCTCACCGATCGGCGTACTGCTCTTCCTCGCCCTTCGCACCGCGGTCCGCCTCCGGGCACGCCGCGACGGCACGGGGCGGAAGCCCGCGGGCCATCGGCAACTTGCCACTCCTTGACGAGAGGGTTCGTCGGGCGCCTCACCTGCTCGGGGGCGGCCCGCCCGGGGCAGCCGCCCCCGGGCGATACTGGGCTCCATGCCCCGGACCGAAGACCCCGGCCCCGCCGACCGCACCGCCCGCTCCAGCCCCTTGGACCGCACCGACCGGGCCATCGGCGCCGTCCTCGGCTCCGCCGTCGGAGACGCCCTGGGCGCGCCCTTCGAGTTCGGCGAGCCGGGCGCGTACCGCGCCCGGTTCCCGGACGGTGTCGGCGACATGTGGGCCGGCGGCGGCTGGGACCGCGGTGAGGCCACCGACGACACACAGATGGCGGTGCTCACCGCCCACTCGCTCCTGGAGCACGGTGGCCTCGACCTCCCCGATGTCTTCCGCCGCTTCCAGCGCTGGGCCGCCGCCGGCCCCAAGGACATCGGGCTGCAGACCGAGGACGTGCTGGGCAGCGGACTGCCCTGGGACCGCGCGGCCGCCGCGCACTTCGCGCGGGGCGACCGAGCGGCGGGCAACGGTGCGCTGATGCGGGCCGCGCCCGCCGCGGTCTGCTTCGCCGGGCGGGGACGTGCGGCGACGATGGACGCCGCACGGCACCTGTCCGCGCTGACCCATGGCGACCCCGCGGCCTGGGAGGGCACCGCCGTCTTCCATGAGCTGATCCGGGTCGCCCTGGGCGGCGGCGATCCCCTCGCCGCCGTACCGGACGCGCTGGCCGCCGTCCACCCCGACCACCGCGACCGCTGGGCCGTCGTCCTGGCCCCCGACTGGCACCCGGGGCTGGCCACCGAGTTCAACGGCGCGGTCTGGCCGTGCCTGGGCTCCGCGCTCTGGGCGCTGCGCGGCACCGGGTCGTACGCCGCGGCGGTCGGTGCCGCGATCGACCTCGGCGGGGACACCGACACCGTGGCGGCGGTCACCGGCGCGCTGGCCGGTGCGGTCCACGGCGCGGCCGCGATCCCGGACCGCTGGACCCGGCCGCTGCACGTACCGCTGCCCGGCTACGGCGACACGGTGCTGCACGCCGGTGAACTGGCCGCGCTCGCACGGGAGTTGCTGTGCGTCGAGGCAAAGGCGCAGCGAGGCTAGGCGGCGGGCCGGCCCTCCGGCGCGCGCAGGGCGACGATGCGGTCGATGAGGTCCCGGTAGGACCAGCCCGCCCCGGCGGCCGCCGCGCCCAGGCCGCTCAGGGGCCGTAGGCCGGGGCAGGCGTTGACCTCCAGGCAGTGGGGTACGCCGCCGCCGTCGCAGCGGAAGTCGATGCGTGAGTAGTCCCCCGCCCCCAGCCCCAGCGCGTCATGCGCCCGCCGTGCCTGTTCACGCAGGCGGGAGGCGAGGCCGTGCGGGATTTCGGCCGGGCAGTCGCAGCGAGCGGTCTCCGGACGGGACTTGGTGGCGTAGTCGAAGAGCGGCCCGCTGAACCGGATCTCGACCACCGGCAGCACGCTGCCGCCGATCACACTCACGGTGAACTCCCGGCCGGCCAGGAACGGGGTGGCGATCAGCGTCTCGCCGGCGGGCGCGAGGGCGCAGGTGCGGGCGAGTCCCTCCGCGTCCTGGGCGAGGCGCAGCTCCAGATGGGAGGTGCCGGTATTGGACTTGACCACCACCGGTCCCCGCCCCAGCAGGTCCGCCACCGGTCGCGGCACCGGGCGGTCCGACGCCGGGAAACGGACGCTGTCGGTGACGGTGACGCCCGCCTCGCGCAGCAGCGCCAGTGTGCGGTGCTTGTCCCACGCCAGGCTGCACTGTGCGCCGGCCGCGCCGGTGAAGCGGACCCCCGCCATCTCCAGCAGCGCCTGGAGGCGTCCGTCGCCGCCCCACCCGCCGTGCAGGGCCGGGAACACCAGGTCGGCGCCGCGGAGCAGCGGGAGCACCGGCCCGGCGGTGAGGGCGTCGAGCATCAGCTCCCGCCGCTTGCCCTCGTCGAGCTCCGGACCCCGAAGTTCCGCAGCCGTGCCCGGCAGCGCGCTCCCGTCCAGGGTCGGGCCGGCCAGCACGGGGTCCGCCGAGGCCGGGTCGACCAGCTGCACCTCGTGCCCCAGTTCCACCAGCGCTCCGGCCACCGCCGCCCCGGATTCCAGCGAGATCTCCCGCTCCGGGCTCTCCCCGCCACACAGCACAACGATCTTCATAGAACGAGCCTCGGCCGCCCTTTGCCGAAATCCCGGCATTACGCCGACCGGGGCGTGCCAGCCCCGGCGGCCTGCCGCACCGGCGTCCCCCGCACCGCGCCCGCTGCGAGCGCGCCCGTCCCGAACTCGGCCACCCGCCACGGCAATTGGTTGACGACGCATCCATCCACCTGTTCCACTGGCCTCATGCGCCCTCAGCAGCGGCTGGTCACCCGCGACCACATCGACTTCGGCCGGGTGTGGTCGGCCTCCTGTTGCCGCTGACTTCTCCGTGGGGCGGTGCGCCTGCCCGCCCTTTCCCGTACGGCCGTTTCCTGGCCCGTACCCCCCGTGCATCCGTACGCGCATGCCGCCCCCGCATGCCCGCGGGCACATGACCCACGAGAAGACGAGGCCCTGTCATGCCTGTCGAGTTCCTCGGCATTGCCGCGACCAACGACGGTTCCGAAGTCACCCGGCGCTCCGGCGCGTCCTTCGACAAGGACTACACCCTGCGGCTGGCCCGCGCCCATGAGGAGTACGGCTGGGACCGGGTGCTGTTCGCCTACGGTTCCGGCTCCCCCGATCCCGCACCGGCCGCCGCCTATGTCGCCGCCCGCACCGAGACCCTGCAGATCCTGGTGGCGCACCGCCCCAACGTCTCGTATCCGACCTTCGCGGCGAAGACCTTCGCGACGCTGGACCGGATCAGCGACGGCCGGCTCGCGGTGCACTTCATCACCGGCGGCAACGACCACGAGCAGGCCCGCGAGGGCGACACGCTCACCAAGGACGAGCGCTACGACCGCACCCGCGAGTACATCCGCATCGTCAAGAAGATCTGGACCACGCACGAGCCCTTCGACCACGAGGGGACCCACTACCGCTTCCACGACTTCGTCAGCGACACCTTCCCCGTCCAGCAGCCGCATCCGCAGGTCTCCTTCGGGGGCTCCTCGGCGGCGGCGTACGCGGCGGGCGGCGCGGAGGCGGACATCTACTGCCTGTGGGGCGAGCCGCTGGCGCAGACCGCCGAACAGATCGCCTCGGTGCAGGCGGCGGCGCGGGCGGCCGGCCGCAGCGACGTCCCCCGGATCCAGGTCGCGTTCCGGCCGATCATCGCGCCCACCGAGGAGCTGGCCTGGGAGAAGGCGCACCGCACCCTGGACTGGATCAAGGCACGCAAGGCGGGCGGCGCGCCGAGCCGCCGGCACCCGCTGACGAACCCGCAGAACGCCGGCTCGCAGCGGCTGCTCGCGGTCGCCGCCGAGGGCGAGCGGCACGACCGGGCGCTGTGGACCCCGACCGCCGCGGAGACCGGTGGCGCGGGCAACTCCACCGCCCTCGTCGGCACACCGGAGACCGTCGCACAGGCCCTGCTCGACTACTACGACCTGGGCGTCGGCATCCTCTCCGCCCGCGGCTACGACCTGCTCGACGACGCCATCGACTTCGGCCGGTACGTCATCCCGATCGTCCGCGAGGAGGTCGCCAAGCGGGACGCGGAACGGGCGGCGGCCGGGGGCCGGCAGGCTTCGTAGGACATGCGACGGCGCCGCGCCCCGTACGGGAACGCGGCGCCGTCGTACCGCCCGGGCCGGGCCCGGCGCCCGGCGGAGGTGGGCTACCGCTCAGCCCACGGACGAGTACGCCACCACGCCCCGCAGCACCCCGTCCATCGCCCGGCGGGCCGTGCGCGCCACCGAGCCGCCGGGCGGGGCGGCCGCCGCTATCTGGCCGAGGATGTCGACCAGCTGCTTGCACCAGCGGACGAAGTCGCCGGCGGGCATCTCCGCCTCGCGGAGCACCTCGTCGAGGCCGAAGCCGGAGGCCCAGCGGTAGGCGGCCCAGGCGAAGCCGAGGTCCGGCTCGCGCTGGCCGACGCCCTCCGCCTGGTTGATCTTGTGGTCCTCCTCCAGGGCGTCCAGCCGGCCCCAGATGCGGACCATCTCCCCCAGGGCGTCACGGGCCTTGCCGGACGGCAGCTTGGGCGCCGCCGCATCGTCCGCCTGCCGCGCCTCGTAGACCAGCGCCGAGGCGCAGGCCGCCAGCTCCGCCGGGCCGAGGTCCTCCCAGACGCCCTCGCGCAGGCACTCGCTCGCCAGCAGATCCAGTTCGCCGTAGAGCCGGGCCAGCCGCCGCCCCTCGTCGGTGACCGTGTCGCCTTCGAGGTAGTCCAGTTCGGTCAGCAGCGCGCAGATCCGGTCGAAGGTACGAGCGATGGTGTTCGTCCGGCCCTCGATCCGGCGCTCCAACTGGCGGGTGTCCCGCAGCAGTCGGTGGTAGCGCTCCGCCCAGCGGGCGTGGTCCTCACGCTCGGCGCAGCCATGGCAGGGGTGCGCACGGATCGCCGTACGCAGCCGGGCGATCTCACGGTCGTCGGCCGCCTCCGCGCGGGGCCTGCGGTGCCGCGACGGCACCAGATGGCCCGCCTTCGTCCGCAGCGCGGACGCCAGATCGCGGCGCGACTGCGGGCTGCGGGCGTTGAACGACTTGGGGATCCGCATCCGGTCCAGCGCCGCCACCGGCACCGGGAAGTCGATCGACGCCAGCCGCTTGACCTGCCGCTCGGCGGTCAGCACCAGCGGCCGCGGCCCGTCCTGCGCGTCGAAGCCGCGGTGGCCGTTCGTCCGGCCGGAGGACATCCCCGGGTCCAGGACCAGCGCCAGGCCCGCGTACTTGCCCGTGGGCACATGGATGACATCGCCGGGCTTGAGCTTCTCCAGCGCCGCCGTGGCCGCCACCCGCCGCTGCGCCGCGCCCTGCTTGGCCAGCTCCGTCTCGCGGTCCTTCAACTCCCGCCGCAGCCGCGAGTACTCCTCGAAGTCGCCGAGATGGCAGGTCATCGAGCCGCGGTAACCCGCCAGCCCCTCCTCGTTCTTCTGCACCTGCCGCGAGATCCCGACCACCGACTTGTCGGCCTGGAACTGCGCGAAGGACATCTCCAGCAGCTCCCGCGAACGGTGCCTGCCGAACTGGGAGACCAGATTGACCGCCATGTTGTACGACGGCTTGAAGGAGGAGCGCAGCGGATACGTCCGCGTACCGGCGAGGCCGGCCAGCGCGCCCGGGTTCATCCCCCGCTGCCACAGCACCACCGCATGGCCCTCGACGTCGATGCCACGGCGTCCGGCCCGGCCGGTCAGCTGGGTGTACTCGCCGGGGGTGATGTCGGCGTGCTGCTCGCCGTTCCACTTCACGAGCTTTTCCAACACCACCGAGCGTGCGGGCATGTTGATGCCCAGGGCCAGCGTCTCGGTGGCGAAGACGGCCTTGACCAGGCCCTTGACGAACAGCTCCTCGACGACCTCCTTGAAGGTCGGCAGCATGCCGGCGTGGTGTGCCGCGATGCCCCGCTCCAGGCCCTCCAGCCACTCGAAGTAGCCCAGCACATGGAGATCGTCGTCCGGGATCCCGGCCGTCCGCGCCTCCACTATGCGGCGGACCTGCTCGCGGCCCTCCTGGTCGTTGAGCCGCAGGCCCGAGTAGAGGCACTGCTGGACGGCGGCCTCACAGCCGGCCCGGCTGAAGATGAAGGTGATGGCGGGCAGCAGGCCCTCGTTGTCGAGGCGGTCGATGACCTCGGGCCGGCTCGGCGTCCAGATCCGGGCGCGCTGGCGCCGCTCGCGCTCGCGGTCCGCCTCGCGCATATTGCGGCCGCGGCGCTTGTCCCGGCCGAACGTCGGCCGGCTGTTCTCCATCCGCGCCAGCCGCTCCAGGTCGGGGTTGACCTCGCGGCGGCCGCCGCCGCGGCCGTCCCGCTCCTCGAAGAGGTCGTATATCCGGCGGCCGGCGAGGACGTGCTGCCACAGCGGCACCGGGCGGTGCTCGGAGACGATCACGGCGGTGTCGCCGCGGACCGTGTCCAGCCAGTCGCCGAACTCCTCGGCGTTGGAGACCGTCGCCGACAGCGACACCAGCGTCACCGACTCGGGAAGATGGATGATCACCTCTTCCCAGACGGCGCCCCGGAAGCGGTCGGAGAGGTAGTGCACCTCGTCCATGACCACATAGCCGAGGCCGACCAGCGACTGGGAACCGGCGTACAGCATGTTCCGCAGCACCTCGGTGGTCATCACGATCACCGGTGCCTCGGAGTTGACGCTGTTGTCGCCGGTCAGCAGCCCGACCTTGCCGGCGCCGTAACGCTTGACCAGATCCTGGTACTTCTGGTTGGACAGCGCCTTGATCGGCGTGGTGTAGAAGCATTTGCGGCCCTGCTCCAGGGCCAGGTGGACGGCGAATTCGCCGACGATCGTCTTGCCGGATCCGGTGGGGGCAGCGACCAGCACGCCTTTGCCGGCCTCCAGGGCCTGACATGCCTCGACCTGGAACGGATCCAGATCGAAGTCGTACATCTCTCGGAACGGGGCGAGTGCGGTGGCCTGCTCGGCCGCCCGGAGCTTGGCGGCGGCATAGCGCTCAGCAGGGGACATGTCCTCGGTCATCGTGCTTACGAGACTACCGGCCACCTCTGACAACGACCCGATCTTTATGGCGGCCCTTTACCGAGCGGGCGCCCGCCCCGGCTCCGCGCAGCCGAACGGCCCCGGCTCATCGAGCACGGGGCCGTCACGACACGTCATGACCCATCACGTCATGTCATGCACCGTTACGTCACGTCGTCATAGCCGCCACGGCGCGGCGTGTCACCCTCGCCCGCGTCCCCGCTCGCCTGCTCCGGCAGCATCCGCCCCGACGACACCGACTCGATCTCGCCGACACCCGCGGGCGTCAGGTCCAGCACGGAGGCCTCGTCATCGCTCAGCCCCGCGTCCGGGTTGCCCAGCTTGCGGCGGCGGTCGTTGAGCAGGCAGACGCCGGCGGCACCGAAGTACAGCACCACGATCGGGGCGGCCAGCAGCCCCATGGTCAGCGGATCACCGGTCGGCGTCGCCAGCGCCGCGAAGACCGTGATGCCCAGCACCATGAACCGCCACCAGCTCATGATCCGGCGGCCGGTGAGCACCCCGCCGAAGTTGAGCAGCACCAGCACCAGCGGCAGTTCGAAGGCGAGGCCGAAGACCAGCACCATACGCGTGACGATGTCGAAGAACTCGTCGGCCGGAAACTGGTTGGCCCAGTCGCTGGGGGTCAGCCCGACCAGCGCACCCGCGGTGGTGGGCAGCACCGCGTAGGCCAGGTAGGCACCGCCGAGGAACAGCGGCACACCGGCGGCGACGAAGCTCAGCGCGTACTTCTTCTCGTGCTTGTGCAGCCCCGGCGCGAGGAACGCCCACAGCTGGTAGAGCCACACCGGGCTGGCGAGGACGACTCCTGTCGTGAGGGCCAGCTTGAGCATGATGGTGAACGGTGCCAGCAGACCGTTCGCGGTGACCACGACGCACGGATGCTCCCGCGGCGCGGCCACCGAGGTGCCCTTGGGGCAGCCCACCGTGTCGATCACCGGGCCCGTGATGAAGTGGGCGATCCACTCGTACTGCCACATCGCGACGGCGGTGACCACGGCCATCGCCAGCACCGACTTCAGCAGCCTGTTACGCAGCTCACGCAGGTGCGCCGCGAGCGGCATCCGCCCCTCGGGGTCCTTGTCCTGCTTGCGGGCAGACTTGAGCAACCCACTTCCTCGTCTCGTACATCAGCCGCCCCGGCCCCGGGCCGGTGCGACCGGATCGGTTCGGTCAGCTCTGCTTGGTGGTGTTCGGCTCGGCCACGGGGCGCGAGCTGCTCACATCACCGGGAGCCGCCTGGATCGTACGAGGAGCCGACTGGGCCGCCTCGGAGGAAGCCTCGGACGTCGTACCGGTCGTGGCACCGCCCTCCGCCTCGCCGTCCTTCTTCATCGCCTTGGCCTCGCTCTTGAGGATACGAGCGGACTTGCCGAGCGAACGCGCCATGTCCGGCAGCTTCTTCGCGCCGAACAGCAGCACAATGACAACGAGGATCAGAATGATCTCGGGGGCCCTCAGGTTGCTGAGCATGTGCGACTACCTTCTCGCCGGGGCGGCGTCTGCTGGTTGCCTGCCGATGGGTCGGACTGGCGTGCTGGTGCTTCATCGATCGTAACGTTCGGTGGTGAACGCCGGGCAATCCCCTTGCATACTCCCGATTGCCCCGACCGCCGCGCTGTCTGAACCGCGGACGCAGCCTACCTCTCCGGGCCGCGCGGCAGCAGGGCACCGGCGCCCGCGGCGACGTCGCGCCCGCCGTCCGGGCCCGCCCCGGGCGCTCAGTCCCGGCCGGCCTCGTGCATCCGGGAGGCGAGCGGCACAGCGGCCCGCTCCAGATCCTCGGCGGCCCGCTGGATCCGCTGCGACGTCGCACCGACCTGGCGGGCCAGCCGCCGCACCTCGACGAAGACGCGGACGGCGAGGACACCGAGCACGGCGATCCCGAGGAAGCCGAGGGCGATTGCGATCATGGGCCAGAGCATGGCACGAGCCTATCGGTCAGCCGGTGTGCAGCCGCAGCGTGCGCACCCCGCCGCCGGTGAGCAGCTCGACGATCCGCTCGCCGGCCGGTTTGCGCACCGCCCGGCCGCAGTCGGGGCAGGTGAACGAGTAGAAGGTGGTGCGGCTGCTGGCGCCGATCGCCAGCCGGAAGGCGTCCGAGGCCAGTTCGAAGCGGCCCTGGCAATCGGGACAGGCCGCCTTGAAGAGCACCGGAGCAGTTGCGCCCGCCATCGTGGTCGTCATCCTTGCTGCCTCCTCCTTCTCCCTGCCGTGCACGCTGTCCACGGTGAGCGGGGGCGCCCCGACAGGGCCGGTGCGCCCGCGCCTCACTCGCCGTACGCCGCGAGCGCCTGGTCCGCCGCGCGCCGCGCGCTGTCCGCCAGCGCCTGCGGCGCCACGATCCGGCCGTCCCGGCCCAGCCGCAGCGCCAGCCGCCGCAGCGAGGCCGGGTCGGGGGTGCGCAGGGTGATGCGCAGCCCGCCGTCGGGGAGCTCCTCGGCGCTGTCGTGCGGGTAGTACTCGGCGACCCAGCGGCCACCGGGGCCGACCTCGATCACGACCTCGGGGTCCTCGGCCGCCGGCTGCACCAGGCCCTCGGACAGATCACGCAGCTCGACGGGCGGCGGATCGGCCGGCGCGTCCAGCAGCTTGATCTCGGCGACCCGGTCGAGCCGGAAGGTGCGCCGGGCCTCCGAGAGGCGGCACCAGGCCTCCATATAGGTGTGGCCGACGGCGAAGAGCCGGATCGGGTCCACCTCGCGCTCGGTCAGCTCGTCGCGGGCCGGGGAGTAGTAGCGCAGCCACAGCCGGCGCCGCTCGGCGATGGCCCGGTCGACGTCGGCGAAGACCCCGCCCTCGGACTCGAAGGTCACCGAGAGCCGGGAGCTGGCGCCGGCCGCCTCGCCGGCCGCCGCCTCCAGCTTGGCGGTGGCCCGCAGCAGCGCCTGCCGGTCGCCCTCGCGCAGACCCGGCAGGGTGGCCACCGCGCGGGCCGCGACCAGCAGGGCGGTCGCCTCGTCGGCGGCGAGCCGCAGCGGCTCGGCGACGTCGTCGGGGTTGTGCCACCAGATGCGGTCGCCGTCGGTGTCGATGTCCAGGAGGTCGCCGCCGCGGAAGCTCGTACCGCACATCGGCAGTACGTCGAGGTCGGCGATCAGCTCGTCCTCGGTGATGCCGAAGGCGCGGGCCACGTCGCCGACGCGGGCGCCGGGGCGCTCGCGCAGATACGTCACCAGCGACAGCATCCGGCGGGTCTGGTCGATCGCGTTCGTAGCCATGGAGTCGTCCCGTCCCTCTCAGCCCTTGGCCACGGCGCGCAGCCGGTCGATGACGTCGGCGCGCAGCTCCGCCGGTTCCAGTACGACCACGTCGGGGCCGAACTCCACCAGCCAGGCGTCCAGGCCATGGCCGCTGGGGATCTCCAACTCGTCCCAGCCGCCGCCCAGTTCACGGACGGTCAGGGCCCGGGCCCGCAGCGGGTAGCCGTGCTCGGCGCGGAGCCTGATCCGGGCGGTGCCGGTCGCGGTCTCCCCGGCCCAGCTCTCCACGGTCTCGCGGACCGTGACGTGGTCGGGCACCGGCACGGTCAACTTCCCCTGCCGCGAACGGACCTTGCCGGTGATCCGGGAGAGCCGGAAGACGCGCTCGGCCTTGCGGTCGCGGTCCCAGCCGGCGACGTACCAGTGGCCGCGCCAGCACTCCAGGATCCACGGTTCGACCTGCCGCTGCTCGGGATGGGCGGCGGTGGACTTGCGGTAGTCGAAGACGACCGGCCGGCGGTCGCGGCAGGCCAGCATCAGCGGCTCGAAGGCGGCCTCGTGGGCGGGGATGCGGGGTTCGAGGGCGCTGTGCGGCTGGCCCGCGTCGTAGTCCTCGCCGTCATCGGCCAGCGGCATCCCGGCGGCGCGCAGCTTCTGCAGCGCGCCGCTGGCGGCGCCCGCCAGCCGGGCCTGCTGCCAGATCTTGGCGGCGAGCCCGAGTGCGGCGGCCTCCTCGGCGTCCAGCGTGATGGGAGGAAGGCGGTTGCTGTCGCGGCGCGCGAGGTAGCCGATGTCGCCCTCGATGCCCTCCACGGTCTCGATGACCAGCCCGAGCTCGCGCAGATCATCCTTGTCCCGCTCGAACATGCGGTTGAAGGACTCGTCGCCGCTCGCCTCGATATAGGCCTCGATGGACGATCTGAGCTCGCGCTTGGTCAGCGGGCGTCGCGTCCCCAGCAGGCACAGCGCCAGGTTCATCAGCCGCTCGGCCTTGGCAATCGCCATCGACGCCCTTTCTCGTTGAACTCCCGATCGTTGACCGTACCGCTCGGGGTGGTCCAGGCAAAAGCCGAGGGCCCGTGCCAGGGGTGGCACGGGCCCTCGTACGTCTCCTGCGGAGAGCGGCTCGGTCTCAGACGGAGACCAGGTCACAGACGAAGATCAGCGTCTCGCCCGGGGCGATGCGGCCGCCGCCGGCGCCGCGGTCGCCGTACGCGAGGTGCGCGGGAATGGTCAGCCGGCGGCGACCGCCGACCTTCATGCCCTGCACACCCTGGTCCCAGCCGGCGATGACCTGGCCGGCGCCCAGCTGGAACTCCAGCGGGTTGCCGCGGTTCCAGCTCGCGTCGAACTCCTCGCCCGTGCTGAAGGCGACGCCGACGTAGTGGACCTTGACGAAGTCCCCCGCCTTGGCGACCGGCCCGTCGCCCTCCCACAGGTCCACGATCTCCAGCTCGCTGGGAGCCGGGCCCTCAGGAAAGTCGATCTCGGGCTTGTCGATGCTCACGAAAGTGCTCCTACTTACGAATCTTTACGATTACCGGGCCAGTCTTGCAGATCTCGCAGAGGGCGCCGTCAGACCGTGCCGACGATGTCGACCGAGAAGACCAGGGTGTGCTTGGCCAGCTCGTGCTGCGGGTTCCCGCCGTAACCCAGCTTCGGCGGGATCACGATCTCCACCCGGTCACCGACGTGCTTGCCGACCAGCGCCTTGTCCCAGCCCTGGACGACCTGCCCGGTGCCGATCTGGAACGCCGTCGCGCCACCGTGCTTCCAGGACGAGTCGAACATCTTGCCGTCCTCCCACTTCACGCCGGTGTACTGCGCGATCAGCCCGTCGCCGGCCTTCACCTCGCGGCCCTTGCCCTTGATCAGCACCTGCTCCTCGAGGCCCTTGGGAGCCTTCTCCCCCTTGGGGATGGTGATCGTCGCGGCCTTCTCGCCCTCGGCCTTCACCTCGGGCATCCCGTCCTCCGGGTCCTCCTGCTTCCCCTCGGCCTTCGCCTTCTTGTCGACCTTCTGCGCGCCGACCACATCGACGACCCACACCAGACCGTCCCCGGGCTTGATGCCGGACTGCGGGTTCAGCCCCTCGCCGATCAGCGCCTTGGCGGTGCCCTCGACCTCGAAGCGGCTGCCGACCTTCTGCCCCGCGGCCGCGGACAGCACCTTCGGCGGCAGCATCTGCTGGGTCATCTGGTCGGTGACCTCGGTCACGACCTGGGTACGCGGCCCCCCGGGCTTGGCGCCGGGCTGCGGCGTCCAGCTGCTGCCGAGGTTCTGGCCCTTCATCGTCTCCGCCGAGAAGTCCAGCCGGACCAGATCGCCCTTCTTGACGACCGCGCCCTCACCCTTGATCAGGGTCTTGGTGACCGCGGTGTCGGACGGCTTGGCGCCCTTGGGCACCGTGATCTTCGGCTTCGCCCCCGCCTTGCCCTCGACCTTGACAACGGCTTCGCCCGACGAGCCCTTGCCGTCGTCGGACCCGCAGGCGGCGGTGAACAGCAGGGGCACGGTCAGCGCAGCAGCGGCGGCGCGACGGGTGTACTTCATGAGGTTCATGTGTCCAACTCGGGCTCGTGGGGTGGGTGGGCAATGCCAGCCACTCTACGACCTGTCCCCGTGGACCCCTCCCGGCACAACGCGACAGTGTGCCGGGAGCTTCCCGCCCCCGGCACACCACCGCATTCCCCGCGGGTCACATCCCGGCGATCAGCTTCTCCACCCGGTCGTCCACCGAGCGGAACGGGTCCTTGCACAGGACCGTGCGCTGCGCCTGATCATTGAGCTTGAGGTGCACCCAATCGACCGTGAAATCACGGCGCTGCTCCTGAGCCCGGCGAATGAAGTCACCGCGCAGCCTGGCCCGAGTCGTCTGCGGCGGCACCGACTTGCCCTCGAAGATCTTCAAGTCGTTGCAGATACGCGCCGCTTGCCCCTTCCGCTCCAGAAGGTAGTAAAGACCCCGGCGACGGTGGATGTCGTGATACGCGAGGTCTATCTGCGCCACTCGGGGATGGGACATGGTGATGTTGTTCTTTGCGCGGTACCGCTCGATGAGCTGATGCTTCATCACCCAGTCGATCTCGGTCGAGATACGGTCCAGCTCCTCGTCCCGGATCGCCTCCAGCGTCCGGCCCCACAGTTCCAGCACCCGCTCGACGAGGCCCGTACGGATTCCGCGGCGGTCACAGAAATCCACCGCCTTTTCGTAGTACTCCTGCTGGACTTCGAGCGCCGACGCCTCGCGCCCGCTGGCCAGCCGCACCTTGCGCTGCCCCGTGATGTCGTGACTGACTTCGCGGATCGCCCGGATCGGATTCTCCAGCGTCAGATCCCGCATGACCGTGCCCGCCTCGATCATGCGCAGGACGAGATCCGTGGCGCCGACCTTGAGCATCATCGTCGTCTCGGACATGTTGGAGTCGCCGACGATGACATGCAGCCGGCGGTACCGCTCGGCGTCCGCATGCGGCTCGTCACGGGTGTTGATGATCGGCCGGGAACGGGTGGTCGCCGAGGAGACGCCCTCCCAGATGTGCTCCGCACGCTGGCTGACGCAGTAGACGGCGCCGCGCGGGGTCTGCAGCACCTTGCCCGCGCCGCACAGCAGCTGACGGGTGACGAGGAACGGAATGAGAATGTCCGCGAGCCGGGAGAACTCACCATGGCGGGCGACGAGGTAATTCTCGTGGCAGCCGTAGGAGTTTCCCGCCGAATCGGTGTTGTTCTTGAAGAGATAGACGTCGCCCGCGATTCCCTCCTCATGCAGGCGGCGCTCGGCATCGACGAGCAGACCTTCGAGAATGCGCTCACCGGCCTTGTCGTGGGTGACCAGCTCGGTCACGTTGTCGCACTCGGGAGTTGCGTATTCCGGGTGCGAACCCACGTCCAAGTACAGGCGGGCGCCGTTCCGCAGGAAGACATTGCTGCTGCGGCCCCATGACACGACACGGCGGAAGAGGTACCGCGCCACTTCGTCAGGCGACAGTCGGCGCTGTCCCCTGAACGTGCACGTGACGCCGTACTCGTTCTCCAGCCCGAAAATGCGGCGGTCCATGACTGAACATTACGCCTGACGGCCTGCTCTGAAACCGGGTTCGACAGCCCCGTTTCGATCATTTTCCGCCGGGGCCGCACCCGCCGTACGCCGCTCGGGCTCGCCCAGAAATCGCTTCGTCGACAAAAGGACGGTCAGCGCGGCAAGACCACTCACCCCGGCGACCGCGAAAGCCGCCACCGCACCGCCGGCCTCCACCGCAGGTCCCGCCGCCGAGGCGCCCGCCGCCGCCCCGACGCCGAACGTGGTCACCAGCCACGAAAACGCCTCCGTCACCGTGCCCTTGGGCGCATGCCGGTCCACCACCACGAACGCACAGGCCAGCGCCGGCGCCAGAAACACCCCCGCGACACCCGTCAGCGCCGTCATCCCGGCCACCCCCGGCACCAGCACCAGCGGCAGATACCCCAGCGCCAGCAGCGCGACGAGCAGCCGCAGCCGGCCCTCCGGCCGCCCCGGCCACTCCCGCGCCCCGTAGACCAGACCGCCGACCAGCGCGCCGGAGCTGAGCGCGGAGAGCAGATAGCTGGAGATCATCCCCCCGCCGCGCTCATCCGCGTACGCCACCGCCGCGACCTCGATCGACCCCAGCGCCAGACCGACGAAGAAGAACGCCCCGAGCAGAACGAGCAGCCCGCCCGAGCGCAGCGCACCCAGCCAGTGCGCCTCCCGCGGCCCGCTGCGCCACCGCCGGGACGGCGGCGAGACCACGACCGAGAGCGCCCCGAGCACCCCCACCGCGTTGATCACCAGCAGCGCCGCCCCCGCCGACCAGGCCGCCACGCCCAGCGTCACCAGCAACGGCCCCACGGCGAACATGACTTCCTGTGCCACCGCGTCCAGCGCATACGCCGCATGCACCTGATCGGCACGCTTGAGCACCCCCGGCCACAGCGCCCGCAGCCCGCCCTCCAGAGGCGGGGTGAAGAAACCGGCGATCGCAGCGGCGGCATACGACAGCCACAGCACGTCCAGGCCGACGGCTGCCAGCAGCGCCATCCCGAGCGCGGAGAGCACCGCTGCGGGCAGCATCACCCGCGGCTGCCCGTACAGGTCCGCGGCGCGGCCGAGCAGCGGCTGGCCGATCGCCGTGCAGACCCCGTAGACCGCGGCGAGCGCGCCGGCGAGCGCGAAGCTGCCGCCCTCGGCCCGTACGAAGAGCACGACACCCAGCGAAGCGGTGGCGTTCGGCAGCCTGCCGACCAGGGTCCCCATCAGGAGCCGGGCCGCGTGCCGGGTCCTGAGCAGCTCCGCATATCCCGCGGCCATCCCTGCCCCTTCCGTCCGTCGTCTCTTCCGGCCGCACCGGAAGTGTTACGTATAACTCGCGTGGTTATACGTACCATGGCGGCAGCCGCGGGTCCACCCCACAGCGGCCGAACGCGAGGAGTGAAACACCCGTGACCAGCGACGAGGCCACCCCACCCGGCCACCGCCCGGCCGCCGCCCGCATCACCAGCCGGGACGTGGCCCGCGCCGCCGGGGTCTCCCAGGCCGCCGTCTCCCTCGTCCTCGGCGACAAGTGGCGCGGCCGGGTCTCCCCCGGCAAGGCGGAGGCCGTCCGCGCCGCCGCCCGCGAACTGGGCTACCGCCCCAACCTCGCCGCCCGCACCCTGCGGACCGGCCGCACCCGCACCGCACTCCTCGTCGTACCCGCCCTGACCACCGAATTCTTCGCCCGGGTCCACACCGGCGCGGCCCGCGTCGCCGCCGACCACGGCTTCGGCGTCGTCCTCTACCCCTCACCCGAGGGGATAGGCCCCGCGCGCAACCCCTTCGACTCCGCCGCCACCCCACTCGACGGCGTCATCGCCTCCTCCATGGCCGCCGAAGCCCTCACCGCCCTGCGCGACGCCGGCCTGCCCCTGGTCATGCTCGACAGCGACCCCGGCGACCCACGCGCCTCCGCCACCGTCAACCTCGATATCGCCGACGGCGTACGGCAGTTGACCGGCCATCTGCTCACCCTCGGCCACCGCCGCATCACCCACCTCGCGGCCGACGTGGACTCCTGGACCTTCGACGTACGCGCCCGCGCCGTCTCCGCGGCCCTCGACGGCGTCCCCGGCGCGCTGCTGCGCCGCCAGCCCGCCGCCCTCGGCGTCGACGCCGGACTGCGCGCCGCACACACCGCGCTCACCGGCCCCGGCCCCCGCCCCACGGCCCTGCTCTGCGACGACGACATCATCGCCGCGGGCGCCTGCAAGGCCGTCCGCCGTCTCGGCCTGCGGGTTCCCGAGGACGTCTCGGTCACCGGATTCGACGACCTCGCCCTCGCGGTCGCCGTCGAACCGGAGCTGACGACCGTACGACTGCCCGCCGAGGAGTTCGGCGAGGCCGGCATGCGGGCCCTGATGGCCGTACTCGACGGCCGGCCCGCCCAGGAACCCACCCTGCCGGTGGAACTGATCACCCGCGGCTCCACCGCCCCGCCCGCCGCCGGCCCCGGCAACGCCGCGCGCCCCGGCGGGCAGTGACCCACCGGGGCGCGCGATCCGGACAACCGGCCCGGAAGCGGTACGTCAGAGCAGCGGCTCCCCTTCGGGACCGTCCTTGTCCGCACCGTCCTTGCCGGTAGCCCGCTTGCCCTTGGTGGCCTTGCCGCCCGAGGCCTTGCCGCCGCTCTCCTCGGCGGCGGTCCCGGCGCCACCGGCCTCCGCGTCCGCCTCCGGCTCCTCGGCATCCGCGCCGCCGTCCCCCTCCAGCAGACGGGACAGCTGGCGGCCCAGGATCCGCTTGAACTTGCGCTGCTGCGGCCGCGTGCGGTCCAGCGTGGCGACCTCCAGCTGCTCGGCGGTCAGCGTGCGCTCGCCGCCGTTGGTGTCCCGCGACAGCGACTCCATGGCCAGCTTCAGCGCCTCGGACAGCGTCATACCGTCGCGGTGACGCTGGTCGAGGTAGCTGCTGATCTGATCCGCGTTGCCACCGACCGCGACCGAGCCGTGCTCGTCGACGATCGAGCCGTCGTGCGGCAGCCGGTAGATCTGGTCGTCCTCGGGAGCACTGCCGACCTCGGCGACGATCAGCTCGACCTCGTACGGCTTCTCGGCGGCGCTGGAGAAGATCGTGCCGAGCGTCTGGGCGTAGACATTGGCGAGGCCGCGCGCGGTGACGTCCTCACGGTCGTAGGTGTAACCGCGCAGGTCGGCGTAGCGCACCCCGCCGATCCGCAGATTCTCGAACTCGTTGTACTTGCCGACCGCCGCAAAGGCGATCCGGTCATAGATCTCGCTGACCTTGTGCAGGGCGCGGGAGGGATTCTCGGCGACGAAGACCACGCCGTCGGCGTACTGCAGCACCACGACACTGCGGCCGCGCGCAATGCCCTTGCGGGCGTACTCGGCACGGTCGGCCATGGCCTGCTGGGGTGAGACATAGAACGGCGTCGACACCGGCTATCCGTCCCTTCCTGTCAAAAGCTCTCTCAGTGGCGGCATTACGGAACATCCGTCCCGTCAGAGCAGCGCGGCGCGCGGCCCGTCGGGCTGGTCGAGACGGCGCTCATGAACGGCACGGACGATCTCCGCGACCTCGGAGTCGGCCAGCTTCCTGAAGCCCTCATCCGTGATCACCGTGACGATCGGATAGATCCGCCGCGCCATATCGGGCCCACCGGTCGCCGAGTCGTCGTCAGCCGCGTCGTACAGCGCCTGGACGACCGCCGTGGCGGCCTGATCCTCCGTGAAGTCCTCCTTGTAGAGCTTCTTCAGAGCGCTGCGCGCGAAGACCGAGCCGGAACCCGTCGCCGCGAACCCGCGCTCCTCCGACCGGCCGCCGGTCACGTCGTACGAGAAGATCCGGCCCTTCTCACGGTCGAGGTCGAAGCCGGCGAACAACGGCACCACGGCCAGACCCTGCATCGCCATCCCGAGATTGCTGCGAATCATCGTCGACAGACGATTCGCCTTGCCCTCCAAGGAGAGTTGGGCACCCTCGACCTTCTCGAAGTGCTCCAGCTCCAGCTGGAAGAGCTTGACCATCTCAACGGCGAGACCGGCCGTGCCGGCGATGCCCACCGCGCTGTACTCGTCGGCCGGGAAAACCTTCTCGATGTCGCGCTGCGCGATGACGTTGCCCATAGTGGCCCGCCGGTCACCGGCGAGCACCACACCACCCGGGAACGTCGCCGCCACGATCGTCGTGCCGTGCGGCGCCTCGACGGCCCCCTGCACCGGCGGCAACGGGCGGTTGCCCGGCAGCAGATCGGGCGAGTGCGCCCCGAGAAAGTCCATGAACGACGAGGACCCAGGCGTCAGGAAGGCAGCTGGTAGACGCCCGGTGCTTCGAGTATTGGCTTCCACACTTTTCCTTCCGGATACTCGGCCGCCCGCCTCAAGACGTCCGGCCGATCCTTGAATTGACCCAAGGCTGCGTTGCAACTGAAGCACAGTACGCCTCGGACCCTACCCGTCTCGTGATCGTGATCCACATGCACGGGGTCGGCATCCAGGCAGATCGCGCACATCCAGCGCTGCTCCTTGATGAGCGCGTCGCGCTCGGCTTCGCTCATGCCGTAGTGGCGCTTCAGGTGGCCTTGGCGCCCCTGGACCGCCCGGCATGTGTGAGGCTTGACCTCGCCGCCCGGCGGCGCCGGTAGCGCGCGGCGCTGTACTGCGCCACACACTCCCGGCACCGCACCTGGAGACCATCACGCCGATTCTTGTCCCGCGCGAACGCAGTGACAGGCAGATCCCGCTCGCAGCCCGTGCACTGCTTCCCGTCCGATTCGGCAGCCACTCCCCAAACCCCCCGACCTTTGATTCAAAGGCGAAAGTGGCCCAGCACTCGCTATTGCCCGCCCTTTTGAACGAAGGACCGAACGAAGTCCTCGGCGTTCTCTTCGAGCACATCGTCGATTTCATCCAGGACCGAGTCGACGTCGTCGCTCAGCTTCTCCTGGCGCTCCTTGAGGTCTTCCGAGGCCTGCGCGTCCTGTGTCTGCTCCTCGACCTCTTCCGTGGAACGCGTGGCCTTGGCCTGTCCGCCGCCGCTGTCCTTGGTCGCCATATCCCTCACCCCGCTCGGTTCGCCCCGCTCGATGTGACCTTCAAGATCCGACCCTACAAGCAGGGTCCGACATCGGCCCTGCACTTGCTGCAACGCCCGGGAGTCACCTCGATGATTCCCGCATCGCGGCGATTTCAGCCGCGAAGCAGCTGTGGATCGCCGCGAATTTTGTCGTGGACCTGCCGTTGGTCAACGGCCGGAAAGCGTCCTCACCAGCTCCTCTGCGGTACGACAGCGGTCCAGAAGCTCCTTGACGTGCCTGCGGGTCCCGCGCAGCGGCTCCAGCGTGGGAACCCGTTGCAGGGAGTCACGGCCCGGGAGGTCGAAGATGACCGAATCCCACGAGGCGGCCGCGACGTCGTCCGCGTACTGCTCCAGGCAGCGGCCGCGGAAGTACGCCCTGGTGTCCTCTGGGGGCTTCTGCTGGGCCCTCTGGACGTCGGGCTCGTCCAGGAGCCGCTTCATCTTCCCGCGGGCCGCCAGACGGTTGTACAGGCCCTTCTCGGGGCGTACGTCGGCGTACTGCAGGTCGATGAGGTGGAGCCGGGCCGCGTCCCAGTCCAGGCCGTCACGGCGGCGGTAGCCCTCCATGAGCTCGCGCTTGGCGACCCAGTCGAGCTCGCCGGACAGGCTCATCGGGTCGTTCTCCAGCCGGCCGAGCACGTCCTCCCACCGGGTGAGGACGTCCTTGGTCTGCTCGTCCGCATCCGCTCCGTAGCGGTCCTCGACGTATTTGCGGGCCAGCTCGAAGTACTCCATCTGGAGCTGCACGGCGGTGAGCGTGCGGCCGCTGCGGAGGGTGATCAGGTGTTGCAGGGTGGGGTCGTGCGAGACCTGGTGGAGGGTCCGTACGGGCTGCTCGACGGCGAGGTCGACGGCGATGAAGCCGTCCTCGATCATGGACAGCACCAGGGCGGTGGTGCCCAGCTTCAGGTAGGTGGAGATCTCCGAGAGGTTCGCGTCGCCGATGATCACATGGAGCCGGCGGTACTTCTCCGCGTCCGCGTGCGGTTCGTCGCGGGTGTTGATGATGGGCCGCTTGAGGGTCGTCTCCAGGCCGACCTCCACCTCGAAGTAGTCGGCGCGCTGGCTGATCTGGAAGCCGTGCTCGTGGCCGTCCTGACCGATGCCGACCCGGCCGGCGCCGGTGACCACCTGGCGGGAGACGAAGAACGGCGTCAGGTGCCGCACGATGTCCGAGAAGGGGGTCTCCCGCTTCATCAGGTAGTTCTCGTGCGTCCCGTAGGAGGCGCCCTTGTTGTCGGTGTTGTTCTTGTAGAGGTGGATGGGCTGGGCGCCGGGGACCTGGGCGGCCCGCTCGGCGGCCTCGGCCATGATCCGCTCGCCGGCCTTGTCCCAGAGGACGGCGTCACGCGGATTGGTGACCTCGGGGGCGCTGTATTCGGGGTGTGCGTGGTCGACGTAGAGCCTGGCGCCGTTGGTGAGGATCACATTGGCCAGGCCGATGTCCTCGTCGGTGAGCTGGCTGGAGTCGGCGTTCTCGCGTGCGAGGTCGAAGCCGCGGGCGTCCCGCAGCGGGTTCTCCTCCTCGAAATCCCAGCGGGCACGGCGTGCCCGGTGCATCGCGGCCGCGTAGGCGTTGACTACCTGGGATGAGGTGAGCATGGCATTGGCGTTCGGGTGGCCGGGGACGGAGATCCCGTACTCCGTCTCGATTCCCATTACTCGCCGTACGGTCATGCGGCCCTCCTTGCCCGGCGGCGCCCCCGGATGGGGTCGGCGCTCAAGTACCGCTGTGCCTGCCTTCCGTGTGCGTGCCCCACGCCCGCACAGCGTGACGCAGCGGTACCGAAGAGCCTAGAACGCCTTTGCGGCGCTGGGGAGATCATTACAGTCATTGCTCCAGTCCGGTTTTCCCTGGTCCATCGCGCCTTTAGGGGGCGGCGGTGGCGCCCCCGGAAAAGCGTCCGGCTGCGGACGCCCCGTGCAGGACATCCGCAGCCGGAGAGCGGTGTTACAGGTATTGGCCGGTATTCGCCACCGTGTCGATGGAGCGACCGGTGTCGGCACCCTGTTTTCCGGTGACCAGCGTGCGGATGTATACGATCCGCTCGCCCTTCTTTCCGGAGATCCGGGCCCAGTCGTCCGGGTTCGTGGTGTTGGGCAGGTCCTCGTTCTCCTTGAACTCGTCCACGCATGCCTGGAGGAGGTGGGAGACCCGCAGACCCTTCTGGTTGTGTTCGAGGAAGGCCTTGATGGCCATCTTCTTTGCGCGTCCTACGATATTTTCGATCATCGCACCGGAGTTGAAGTCCTTGAAGTAAAGGACTTCCTTGTCACCATTGGCGTAGGTGACCTCCAGGAAGCGATTCTCCTCGGATTCCGCGTACATCTGCTCGACGACGGACTGAATCATTCCGCTGACCGCGGCCTTACGCGACTCACCGTGTTCGGCGAGGTCGTCGGCGTGCAGCGGGAGATTCTCCGTGAGGTACTTCGAGAAGATGTCCTTGGCGGCCTCCGCGTCCGGGCGCTCGATCTTGATCTTCACGTCGAGGCGGCCGGGGCGCAGGATCGCCGGGTCGATCATGTCCTCGCGGTTGGAGGCACCGATCACGATCACGTTCTCGAGGCCTTCGACGCCGTCGATCTCGGAGAGCAGCTGGGGGACGATGGTGTTCTCCACGTCCGAGCTGACTCCGGACCCCCGGGTACGGAAGAGGGAGTCCATCTCGTCGAAGAAGACGATGACGGGGGTGCCCTCGCTGGCCTTCTCCCTGGCGCGCTGGAAGATCAGCCGGATGTGCCGCTCCGTCTCGCCGACGTACTTGTTGAGCAGCTCGGGGCCCTTGATGTTGAGGAAGAAGCTCTTCCCCGCGGGCTGCCCGGTCACCTCGGCGACCTTCTTGGCAAGGGAGTTGGCGACCGCCTTGGCGATGAGTGTCTTGCCGCAGCCCGGCGGGCCGTAGAGCAAGACGCCCTTGGGCGGGCGGAGTTCGTGCTCCTTGAAGAGGTCGGGGTAGAGGTACGGGAGCTCGACCGCGTCCCGGATCAGTTCGATCTGGCCGCCCAGACCGCCGATCTTGGTGTAGTCGATGTCCGGGACCTCTTCGAGGACTAGTTCCTCGACCTCGCTCTTCGGGATGACTTCGTAGACGTAGCCGGAGCGGGATTCGAGCAGCAGGGCGTCGCCGGGGCGGATGGTGGTGTCCAGCAGCGGCTCGGCGAGCCTCACCACCCGCTCCTCGTCGGTGTGCCCGATGACCAGGGCGCGCTCGCCGTCCTCAAGGATCTCCTTGAGGGTGACGATGTCGCCGGCGCTCTCGAACTCCATGGCCTCGACCACATTGAGCGCTTCGTTGAGCATGACCTCCTGGCCGCGCCTGAGGTCCTCGGTCTCCACGCTCGGGCTGACATTGACCCGGAGTTTTCTGCCTCCGGTGAAAATGTCGACCGTGCCGTCCTCATTCGCCTGCAGGAAGACACCGAAGCCGGCCGGCGGCTGTGCGAGCCGGTCGACCTCCTCCTTGAGGGCGACGATCTGGTCGCGGGCCTCGCGGAGAGTATTGGCGAGACGCTCGTTCTGCGCCGAGACGCCGGCCAGGTTGGTCTGCAGCTCGACGATCCGCTCTTCGAGAATCCTCGTGTGACGCGGAGAGTCGGCGAGCTTGCGTCGCAGGACGGCGATCTCCTGCTCGAGATAGGCAACCTGACCGGCGGGATCTTCAGACCCCCGCCCCGGCCGGATGCCGCGGTTGATGTCGTCGTCGTGGGCTGCCACGGTCCTCACCTCCTCCAAGGAGCTGGACGCTTCCTGACCCTACCTGGGCCGGTGCAGGTTGAAACCCCTAGATCGAAAAGACTGTCGGGGTGTGTCCGATCTTCACCCTTGCGCACGTCCTCACGCCAAGGGAATACCCACCCAACAACATCGGAAAGCGAGCGGTTGTATCGTCGAGTCGGTCAACACCCGTCAGGGCTGGCGCCACTTAGACAAATACGGTTCACGTACGCAGGAACGGCAGGCGAGATGACCGCGCAGGACGAAGCCCCAGAGCTGGAAGTCTGGATCGACCAGGACCTGTGCACCGGAGACGGGATCTGTGCGCAGTACGCGCCGGAGGTCTTCGAGCTCGATATCGACGGTCTGGCCTATGTGAAGAGCGCCGATGACGAGCTGCTGCAGGACAAGGGGGCCACAACGCCCGTCCCGCTGAAGCTGCTCGATGACGTGCGGGACTCCGCGAAGGAGTGCCCCGGGGACTGCATCCACGTGCGCCGCGTCAGCGATCTCGTCGAGGTCTACGGCCCGGACGCGGAGTAACCCCCGGGGAGCGGAACGCTCCCCTCGGGCACGCCGGGTGGCCGGTCAGGCACGCTCGGTGCTCATCACGGCGGGAAGTTCGCTCTCGACGAACTTCCCGCCCTGCCATTGCCACTTGACGTTCTTGCGCACGTCCGGGCAGCAGCGCGGTACGTCGAGGTCGGAGTAGCCCAGCAGCTCCGCTGAGACCGCGCCGTCCTTGAGGGCGAGGTTCTGGACGCTGAGCCGCTGCTCGGGCGCCAGGAGCGTCGCCACGACCCGCGGCGGGGCCTTCGGGTCCGTGGGCCGGGCCGCGAGGACGAAGACGCTGCTGGGCGGGGTGCCGGTCTCGGTGTGGCAGCGGACCACCGCGACGGTCTCGGTCGTACCGTCGCCGTCGAGGTCGCCGGAGGCCTTCTTCACCACGTCGAGGCGGTTGGGTCCGCAGTCGACGGGAAAGGTCACCCGGCTCGGGTCGGGAGCGGCGGCGGAGCGGCGGCCGGCCTTGGCGTCGTGGGAGGGCGTGGCGGTGGCGTCGGGGGGCTGGACGAACGACGCGGCCGCGACGACCGCCGAGATGGCGGTGGCGGTGGCTAGCCAGTGCATGGGCCGCGGCTGGGTGTGCAAGAGGTCCTGGCCTGCCATGGGCTGCACGCGGGGTAACTCCTGTGAAGTGCTGTGCCGGTGGGAGTGCCCAGCATCGTTCCACAGGAGGGGGCGGCAAGGAACCAGCTGGGCCGGAGTTTTCCGGGTTTCCCGTACGGATCCTGTAAGGGGTCCCGTAGGGCATCCGGCAGGGCATCCCGTAGGGGTCGTGCGGGCCCCTGGCCGGTGAACGGACGCGGCGCCGCCGGCGGTTCCCCGGAGGGGGAACTCGTCGGCGGCGCCCAGGGGTTCGGTGGCGGGTGAGGCCGGCCTGTCGCGCGCGGGGGCGGCCGGTCCCCCGCCGGCGGGCGGGGGCGGCCTGTCGCGCCTGCCGGGGAACGGTCAGCCGCGCCCTCAGCAGGTGGGGCGGTCGTTCGCGTCCTCAGCCCGGAGCGGCCGGTCACGCCCGATGGCCGGGAGCAGCCGGTCGCGCCCGTTGGCCGAGAGCGGTCGGTCGCGCCCGTTGGTGGGGTGCGGTCGGTCGTGCCCTGGGCCGGGAGCGTCAGTCGCGCCCGTTGGCGGCTGCCTGGTCCTTTCCGGGGCCGGTGTAGTCCTCGCCGTACGCGCCCTTGGCGGGGCGGCGGCGGCGCAGCGGGGGCTCGACGCCGTCGGCGAGGCGGCGGGCGGTGAGCAGGAAGCCGGTGTGGCCGATCATGCGGTGGTCGGGGCGGACGGCGAGGCCCTCGACGTGCCAGGTGCGGACCATGGTTTCCCAGGCCGACGGCTCGTTGAAGGTGCCGTGCTCGCGGATCGCCTCGACGGTGCGGGCCATCTGCGTGGTCGTGGCGACGTAGGCGCAGAGGATGCCGCCGGGGACCAGGGCCTTGGAGACGGCCTCCAGGCACTCCCAGGGGGCGAGCATGTCGAGGATGACGCGGTCGACGTCGGTGTCGGAGAGGTTGTCCTGGAGGTCACCGACGGTGAGCGTCCATGCGGGGTGCGGGCCCCCGAAGTAACGCTCCACGTTCTGGGTGGCGATCTCGGCGAAGTCGGCGCGGCGCTCGTAGGAGTGCAGCATGCCGTCGTCGCCGATGGCGCGCAGCAGGAAGCTGCTCAGCGAGCCGGAGCCCACACCGGCCTCGACGACGCGGGCGCCGGGGAAGATGTCGGCCATCGCCAGGATCTGCCCCGCGTCCTTGGGGTAGACCACGGCGGCGCCGCGGGGCATGGACAGGACGTAGTCGGGGAGCAGCGGGCGCAGCGCGAGGTAGGCGACGTTCCCGGTGGTACGGACAACGCTGCCCTCGGGAGCACCGATCAGCTCGTCGTGGGGGAAGGCTCCCTTGTGGGTGTGGAAGCTCTTGCCCTCTTCGAGCGTGAAGGTGTAGTGGCGTCCCTTGGGGTCGGTGAGCTGGACCTGGTCCCCGACCTTGAAGGGCCCGCGACGGCGGGCGGCACCGGTCGGTTCGGACATGTGACCAGCCTACCGGCCCGTTGGAGCGCCGCGGACCAGCGGGCGGGCCGGGGCGCGGCTCAGGGCGAGCCGAGGCCCGTCAAGCCGCCTTGCGGGCCATGGCGGAGACGAAGGCCCGTTCGACGTCGGCGGTGGACAGTACGCCGTAGATCTCGCCGGTCTCCTCGACGACGAGGTACTCGGTGGCGGGGGTGGCGCGCAGGTATTCCAGGAGGTCCTCGCCGGCGAGTTCGGCGGAGACCCGCATGCCGTCCTTGAGGTCCTGGGCGAGGGTGCCGACGGGGACCCAGGGACGGCGGTGGTCGGGGACGCCGACGATGGCGGCCTCGCGTACGAGGGCGGTGGGCGTGCCCTGGGGGTCGACGACGACCAGGGCGCGGGCGCCGGCGTCGTTCGCGCGGCGCAGCGCCTCGGAGAGCGGTGTGGCGGTCTCGACGGGGACGGCGCGGCGGGTCAGGGTGCGGGCGGTGAGGTCGGGGAGGCGTTCGCGCAGCCGGGCCATGCGCAGGCTGTTGCCGGCGCCGGTCCAGATGATGGCGGCGAGGATCGCGGCGAGCAGGGCGTCGGTGAGCGAGTCGGCGCCGCCGATCTCGGGGCGGGCGTTGCCGAGGGCGCCGGTGTGGGTGAGCAGCGGCAGGCCGATGAGGACGGCGACGGCGAGCGCGCGGCCGACCCAGGCGGCGGCGACGGTGCCGCTCATGGGGTTGCCGGTGATCTTCCACACGACGGCGCGCAGCATCCGGCCGCCGTCCAGGGGCAGGCCGGGCAGCAGGTTGAAGACCGCGACGATGAGGTTGGAGATCATCAGGCCGGCGAGCAGGACGCCGGGGACGGTGCCGGGCTCGACCGTGTGCATACCGGCGTAGAAGACGCCGGCCAGGACGAGGGAGAGCAGCGGGCCGACGAAGGCGAGGACGAACTCCCGGCCGGGGGTCTCGGTCTCCTTCTCGATCTCCGAGACGCCGCCGAAGAACTGCAGCTGGATGCGGCGTACGGGGAGCTTGAAGCGGAGCGCGGCGACGGTGTGCGCCAGCTCGTGGACGAGCACCGAGGCGTAGAAGGCGACGGCGAAGAAGAGCGAGACGAGGTAGCGGGCCGCGCCGAGTTCGGGCAGCACCCGCTCCAGTTGGCCGCCGAAGACCCAGGTGATCAGGGCCGCGACGAGGAACCAGCTGGGGGCGACGTAGACGGGTACGCCGAAGGGACGGCCCATCAGGATGCCGCCTCCGCTGCCCTTCTTGTCCGGCGGGGGCAGCTTGGGCCGGTTGGTCTCCTCGGGCCGCCCGGGCGGCTGGGGCCGCACGGACTCCTCGGGGTCCTGCGGTTTCCCGCTGTCGTCCACGGTGTGGCGTCCCCTCATCGAATACGGCATTCGCCCCTGCTCGGCCTGATATCTCGATCATGCAGGGAGAAGGGGTCCGGCGTCGATGGTATGCGGAGCGTTCGGGCCCGGTCCGCTGCGGGGCCCTTACCGCTCGTGGCCGGTCGGCGCTTGTCAGTGGCGGGCCGTAGGGTTTTGTGCATGGGATGGAGCACGGAGCAGGCCGAGGCGGGCACGCGGGGTATCGAGGCGGCCGGGGCGGGGCCGGGCGGGGAGCCGGCGCGGGCGCCGGTGGCGCTGTCGCCGTCGCGGGCGAGCGATTTCATGCAGTGTCCGCTGCTGTACCGCTTCCGGGTGATCGACAGGCTGCCGGAGAAGCCGAGTGCGGCGGCGACGCGGGGCACGGTCGTCCATGCGGTGCTGGAGCGGCTCTTCGACGCGCCGGCGGTGGAGCGTACGGCGTCCGGGGCGCGCGCGATGGTGCCGGGCGAGTGGGAGAAGCTGCTGGCCAAGCGGCCGGAGCTGGCGGAGCTGTTCGCGGACGACCCGGGGGGTGAGCGGCTGGCGGGGTGGCTGGCGGAGGCCGAGGCGCTGGTGGAGCGGTGGTTCTCGCTGGAGGATCCGACGCGGCTGGAGCCGGCCGACCGCGAGCTGTATGTGGAGACGGTGCTGGATTCGGGGCTCCAGCTGAGGGGCTTCATCGACCGGGTGGACGTCGCGCCGACGGGTGAGGTGCGGATCGTCGACTACAAGACGGGCAAGGCGCCGCGGCCGCAGTTCGCCGAGGGCGCGCTGTTCCAGATGAAGTTCTACGCGCTGGTGATGTGGCGGCTGCGCGGTGTGGTGCCGCGGCGGCTGCAGCTGGTGTATCTGGGCAGCGGCGATGTGGTGACGTACGACCCGGGTGAGGCCGATCTGCGGGCCGTGGAGCGGAAGTTGCTGGCGTTGTGGGACGCGATCCGGCTGGCGACGGAGACCGGTGACTGGCGGCCGCGTCCGACGAAGCTGTGCGGCTGGTGCGACCATCAGGCGCACTGTCCGGAATTCGGCGGTACTCCCCCGGTGTATCCGCTGGAGGTGCGCCCGGCGCCCGGTGGCGGGGTGCCACAGGGCAGAATGGAGACGATCTAGCGCCCGGACAGGTGCTAGCCCCTGTCCGGGCACAACGAAGGAGAGCTCGTGGCCATCCGCGTCCTGCTGGTCGACGACCAGCCCCTGCTGCGTACGGGATTCCGGATGATTCTGGAGGCGGAGCAGGACCTGGCGGTCGTCGGGGAGGCAGGTGACGGTCTGCAGGCGCTGGAGCAGGTGCGGGCGCTGCAGCCCGATGTGGTGCTGATGGACATCCGGATGCCCCGGATGGACGGTGTCGAGGCGACCCGGCAGATCACCGGTCCGGCGAAGGACGGCCCGGCGAAGGTGCTGGTGCTGACGACCTTCGACCTGGACGAGTATGTCGTCGAGGCGCTGCGGGCCGGGGCCAGCGGCTTTCTGCTGAAGGACGCGCCGGCCAATGAGCTGGTGCAGGCCATCCGGGTGGTGGCGGCGGGCGAGGCCATGCTGGCGCCGAGCATCACGCGGCGGCTGCTGGACAAGTACGCCGGGCATCTGCCGTCGGGCGAGGAGCCGGTGCCGGACACCCTGCACACCCTCACCGAGCGCGAGGTGGAGGTGCTCAAGCTGGTGGCGCGCGGGTTGTCGAATGCGGAGATCGCCGCGGATCTGTTCGTGAGCGAGACGACGGTCAAGACGCATGTGGGCCATGTGCTGACGAAGCTGGGGCTGCGCGACCGTGTGCAGGCGGCGGTGTATGCGTACGAGAGCGGTCTGGTGCGCCCGGGGGCGCAGTAGGCGGGTCCTGGCCCGCGGGGCGCGTGGTACGGCGATACGGCGGCGGGGCCGGTCCGGGGAGTCCCCGGGCCGGCCCCGCCGCCGTGTGTGGCGCCCGGTCAGGCGTCGGCGGACTTGCGGATCTCCCAGAACCGGAAGACGGTCGAGGAGTCCAGGGTCCATTCCAGGCCGCTGACGCCCTCACGGGCCACGGCGTACTGCTTGCCCTGCCAGATCGGGATGATCGGCAGGTCCTTGGCGATGATGTCCTGCAGCTCCCGGAAGGCGGCCTTGGTGGCGGCGCGGTCCGGCTGGTCGGCGGTCTTGGGCAGCAGCCGGCCGGTGATGTCGGACGAGTTGTAGTTGTTGGACAGGACGCTGTCCTTGCCGAAGAACGGCTGGGTGAAGTTGTCGGGGTCCGGGTAGTCGGGGACCCAGCCCTTGACGTAGACGCCGAACCGGCCGTCGCGCACACCCTTGTCGTACTCCGCGGTGGGCACGGAGCGCACCTTGGCGTCGAACAGGCCGCTGGCGTTGAGCTGTTGGGCGATCTCCTGGAAGGCGGGAACGGTGCCCGGGCCGAACCGGTCGGGGGTGGCGTAGAGCGTGAGCGGCACCTTGCCGTTGAGGCCCTCGGAGCGCAGCGCGGCCTTGGCCTTGTCGGGCTGCGGGCGGTCGCCGTAGGTGTTGAAGAAGGCGGTGTTGTGGCCGGTGATGCCCGCCGGGACGATCGAGTAGAGCGGCTCGGCGGTGCGCTGGTAGACGTCCCGCACGAGCGTGGAGCGGTCCAGGAGGTGGGCGATCGCCTTGCGGACGCCCAGCTTGCCGGCGACCGGGTCCTTGAGGTTGAAGACCAGGTGCATGACCTCGGCGCTGCCGCCCTCGATGACCTGGGTGCCGTGCTGCTGGTGCACGGCGTTGTCCAGGTTGGCGATGTCCTTCATGGCCAGGCCACGGTAGGCGAGGTCGACGCCGCCGCTCTGGACGGCCTTCTTGAGCTTGTCGCTGCTGTTGAAGAACTTCACGGTCATGCCGGAGTTCTTGATCTCGGCGGGGCCCTTGTAGGAGCCGTTGACGCCGAAGACGGCCTGGGTGCGGCCGTACTCCTTGAGGGTGTAGACGCCGGAGCCGGTGGCCTTGCCGTCGGCGCGCAGCCGGTCGGCGGGGTACTGCTTGTGGTCGACGATGGAGCCGGCGCCCGTGGCGATCTTCATGGGGAAGGTGGCGTCGGGCGTCTTCAGGCGGAAGACCACGGTCTTGGCGTCCGGCGTCTCGACCTTCTCCAGCGCGGAGAACATCACGGCGGGGCCGTTCTTGTCGTTGATGCGCTTGGTGCGGTCGAAGGAGTACTTGACGTCCTTGGAGGTCAGCGCGTCACCGTTGCTGAAGGTGAGGCCGTCCTTGAGGGTGCAGCGGTAGACCTTGCTGTCGCTGTCGGTGAAGGAGCAGCGCTTGGCGGCCTCCGGCTCGGGGGTGGTGCTGCCCTTGGGGAAGCTCAGCAGGGACTGGAAGACGTTGTTGAACAACAGCCAGGACCCGACGTCGTAGCCTGCTGCGGGGTCGGTGGCCACGACCTTGTCCGTCATTCCCATGACGACGGGCTCGCCGTTGCCGGCTGCTCCCGAGTCGTCCGTGCCGCACCCGGCGAGCGCGAGCAGGGCTGTTGTCAGCCCCGCTCCGATCGGGGCGGCCAGCCACTGGTCACGCTTCCTCACTGAAAGGTCCTCACGATTCTGGGTGGTGCCTGTCGGGCCGCGGCGGAAGGCCGCGGCGGGTTGTGCGGTGTTCAGATGGTGGGGCGGGGCTCAGTCGGCGACGCCGCGGCCGAGCTCCCAGATCTGCAGTCCCGAGGACGAGTTGAGGGCCCACGAGATGCCGGTGATGTCGTCGCGGGCGGCCACGTACTGCTTGCCCTGCCACAGCGGGAGCAGCGGTACGTCCTCGGCGATGATGTTCTGCGCCTGCTTGAAGTCGGCCGCGGCGGCGTTGCGGTCGCTCTGCTGCCGGCTGGCCGGGATCAGCTGCGACTCGATCCTGCCGTTGCGGTAGGGCGAGCCGAGGAAGTTCTGCTTGCCGATGAAGGGCGCGATGTAGTTGTCGGCGTCCGGGATGTCGGGGAACCAGCCCATGTTGTAGACGGTGTACTTGCCGTCGAGGGCGTCGGTGCGGAACTGCTGCCAGCTGTCGACGCCCTTGATGCTGACGTCGAACAGCTTGGTGCTGTTCAGCTGGTTCTGCAGCGCACGGACCTCCTTGGCGGTGCTGGAGCCGTAGTGGTTCGTGGTGTAGGTCAGGGTGAACTTCACCGGGGTGGTGATGTTCGCCTGCTGCAGGGTCTTGCGGGCGGCGGCGACGCTGGGGTTCCCGTACTTGTTGAAGAACGAGTTGACATGGCCGGTGAGGCCGGTGGGGACCATCGAGAAGAGCGGGTCGCCGGTGTACGAGTAGACGTTGCGCACCAGCTCGGAGCGGTTGACTATGTGCGCCATCGCCTGCCGGACGGCCTTGTTGGAGACGGCCGGGTCCTTGGTGTTGAAGGCGAGGTAGCGGATCTCCTGGCCGGGCATCTCCTGGAAGGCGATGTGCTGGTCGCGGGCGTTCTGCAGGCCCCTGACCTGGTCGGGCGACAGGCCGCGGTTCATCACGTCGATGGTGCCCTTGCGCAGCGCCTTCTCCGTGGACGCGGAGTCGGTGAAGAAACGCATCTCGACCTTGTCGTTCTGCGTCTTCAGCCCGCCCTTGTACTCGGGGTTCTTGGTGAAGAGGGCCTTGGTGATGCGGTTGCCGCTGCGCTCGATCTTGAGGGTGTAGGGGCCGGAGCCGACCACGTCGAAGCCGCTGTAGAGGCGGCCCTTGGGATAGACCTCGGGGTCGACGATGGCGGCGGCGGGCGTGGTGAGCTTCTGCGGGAAGGTGGCGTCGGGCTTGTTGAGGTGGAAGACCACCTCGGTGGCGCTGGGCGCCTCGACCTTGTCGATGCCGTCGAGCAGGGAGACCGGACCGTTGGTGTTGTTGATGGTCTTCATGCGGTCGATGGAGAACTTGACGTCCTGCGCCGTCAGGGCGTGCCCGTTCGAGAACTTCAGGCCGCTGCGCAGGGTGCAGCGGTACTGCTCGTTCTGGGTGTCGCGGAACCCGCAGGTTTCGGCCGCGTCGGGCACCGGGGCGGTGCCGCTGCGGGGCAGCCGCATCAGCGTCTGGAGCGTGCTGCGCATGACGTTCCAGGCGTCGACGTCGTAGGCCTGTGCCGGGTCGAGCGGAGCGGGCGCGGCCTTGGTCGCCTCGATGGGCGTGGCCACCCCCACGACGATCGGATCGCCGCCTTCGTCCGCGCCGTCCGTGCTTCCGCAGGCAGCGAGAACGGGGGCAAGGAGACCGGCCAGCGCCGGCAGCACCAGGGTCTTGCGATTCATCGTCGGCAGGTTCCTTATCAGCGCAGAGGTGTTGCTCGCGACGACATTAGTAGGAACGGCCAGCCCGGCTGAGACGCACCGGAGTTGAATCGATATGGCGCTTGGATAACGATGCGGGAGGCTCGATATCCGGACGGCGGAACGATTCGCGCGTTGCTCCATCAATCCGGACACTTACCCCCGTAGGAACCCCCCAAGAAGGCCCCTGGAACACCTGCGGGCCCAGCTGTCGACGGCCCGGCACGTGAGAAACGTCACGCATTCAAGGAACCACGGCGAGGCGGTAATTCAGTCAGTGCATTCGTCACGGAAAATGAGCGGGCCACTGCCCTCGGTTCCGGCGGCTTTCCCCGGTGACACGCTCGGTGCACGCGTCAAGAACTTTGCGTGATGAGCGCCCGGAGAAATGGCAGATCGACTTCTTCCAGCGAGCGGACGACCGTACGGCCGACGGCTGGCGGAATCGGTGTCACCGAGGGCACCGCGACGACCGGGCAGCCGGCCGCCTCCCCCGCCGTCACGCCGGTCAGGGTGTCCTCGACGACCGCGCAGCGTGCCGGGTCCGCCCCCAGCCGCGCGGCGGCCGTCAGATACGGGTCCGGATGCGGCTTGGTGCGGGCCAGGTCGTCGCCGGCGAGCGTCAGCCGGAAGTTCTCCGGGCCGAGCGAGTGCAGCATCCGGTCGACGATGGTGCGGTGCGAGGCGGAGACCAGCGCGGTGGGCACCCCGTGGGCGGCCAGGTCGGCCAGCAGTCGGCGGGCACCGGGCATCAGCGGGACGCCCCGCCCGATCCGGGCCAGGAAGGCGGCGTTGAGCAGCACGCTGAGCTCGGTCAGGCTGATGTCGACGCCGGTGACCTGGATCAGGTAGTTGGCGCTGCGGGTCATCGGGCCGCCGACCACCACCTCGCGGTGGGCGTCGTCCAGAATGTGGCCGAGCCCGGCGAACACCTCTGCCTCCGCCTCCCACCAGAACCCCTCGGTGTCGACCAGGGTGCCGTCCAGGTCGAGGAAGACGGCCTGGAGGGTCTCGGCTTCGGCCGTTGGGGTGCCGACTGCGGGGATGCTGCTGGTCATCCATCCACCTCCACTGCGACAGTCCCCGAAGGGACGAAAGGGCCGGTCGTCAGCCCCGGCTAGGGGGGAACGACCGGCCGCTACCGGACCGATAAGTGTACGACGGTGTGCGCCGGAATGCGTGGTGACACAGGTCAGGGCCGTCCGGGGGCGACCCGGACGGCCCTGGTGCTCACGCGGAGTCACGGTGCGCTGTCAGCGTGCGTTGACCGTGCGCTGACAGCCCGCATCGCCGTGTCTTCCCGGGGGGGGGACCAGGCCCCCGGACCTCGGCCGGGCGGGGCCGCCCGCTACCGCGCGTTGAAGTACTTCGCCTCCGGGTGGTGGATGACGATGGCGTCGGTGGACTGCTCGGGGTGGAGCTGGAACTCCTCGGAGAGCTCGACGCCGATCCGCTCCGGCTGCAGGAGGTCGGCGATCTTCGCGCGGTCCTCCAGGTCGGGGCAGGCTCCGTAGCCCAGCGAGAAGCGCGCGCCGCGGTACTTGAGCGCGAACATGTCCTCGACGTCGTCGGGGTCCTCCCCGGCGAAGCCCAGCTCGGCCCGGACCCGGGCGTGCCAGTACTCGGCCAGCGCCTCGGCCAACTGGACGGACAGGCCGTGCAGTTCGAGGTAGTCGCGGTAGGAGTTGGCCTCGAAGAGCTCGGCGGTGGCGGCGCCGATCTTCGAGCCGACGGTGACGACCTGCAGGCCGACGACATCGGTCTCGCCGGACTCCTCCGGGCGGAAGTAGTCCGCCAGGCACAGCCGCCGGCCGCGGCGCTGGCGCGGGAAGGTGAAGCGGGTGCGCTCGGTGCCGTCCTCGTGCAGCAGGATCAGGTCCTCGCCCTTGGACACGCAGGGGAAGTAGCCGTGTACGACGGCGGCTTCCAGCAGGTTCTCGGTCTGCAGCTTGTCGAGCCAGCCGCGCAGCCGGGGGCGGCCCTCGGTCTCCACCAGCTCCTCGTACGTCGGACCTTCGCCGGTGCGCGCCTGCTTGAGGCCCCACTGGCCCTTGAACAGCGCGCCCTCGTCCAGCCAGGAGGCGTAGTCGGCGAGCTGGATGCCCTTGACGACCCGGGTGCCCCAGAACGGCGGGGTGGGAACCGGGTTGTCGACGGCGACGTCGGAGCGCACCGCGCCCTCGGGCTCCTCGACCTCCAGAACAGCGGCGTCCCGCTTGGGGACGCGGCGCTGCTTGAGCTCGGGGAGGGTGGCGCCCGGCACTCCGCGCTTGACGGCGATCAGGGCGTCCATCAGGCGCAGGCCCTCGAACGCGTCGCGGGCGTAGCGGACTTCGCCCTCGTAGATCTCGTGCAGATCCTGCTCGACGTAGGCGCGGGTGAGGGCCGCGCCGCCCAGGATGACGGGGAAGTCGGCCGCCATCTTGCGCTGGTTGAGCTCCTCCAGGTTCTCCTTCATGATCACCGTGGACTTCACCAGCAGCCCGGACATCCCGATGACATCGGCGCGATGCTCCTCGGCGGCCTCCAGGATCGCCGAGACCGGCTGCTTGATGCCGAGGTTGACGACGTTGTAGCCGTTGTTGGACAGGATGATGTCGACGAGGTTCTTGCCGATGTCATGGACGTCGCC
>NZ_JBSFYC010000078.1:0-36539 GCF_053595675.1 Streptomyces sp. NPDC002446
GTCCACGTCCTTGTAGAGCGTCACCTCGCCGTCCGACCACCGGACGACGAGGTCGCTCGTCCCCGTACCGGTGAAGTCGCCCGCGGTCATGAACGCCGCGTGCCTCCAGGTGGAGTTGGCCCCGGCCAGCCGGATCCCCTTGCCGAACCCGTACTTCCCGTCGCCCGGGTACAGCGTCACCTCGCCGTCGGACCACCCCACGACCAGGTCGCCGGAGCCGCGCGCGGAGGAGCCGCTGTGGAAGCGGCCGGCGGCCATCACCTTGGTGTGCTGCCAGGTCGTGGCGTCGCCCAGGGGACTTGGGGCGTCCGGCTGTGCCCCGGCGACCGCCTGGCGGTAGAGCCGGAAGACATCGTCGTCGAACTGCGAGGCGTAGGAGATGTGGTCGTAGCGCCCGCCGGTCTGGTAGCCGCCGATCACGCCGACGAGATCGCCGCGCTTGCCGTCGAAGTTCTCCAGGAACGGGCCGCCGCTGACGCCCGACCGGAACCCGGCGCACTCGACCTCCAGGAACCGGCCCTGGAAGGCCCTGGTGCGGTTGGTGCACTGCAGCGGCGTCTTCTGGCCGCCGGGGTAGCCGGTGACGGTCACCTCGTCGCGCGCCAGTTCGGAGGCGGGGACGGCGGTGAGCTCGTTGCCGCGGCCGGTCGCGTCCTCCAGCAGCTGCCCCTGCGCGTTGGGGCCGACCCGCACGAGAGCGAAGTCCACGTCGTCGTCGGGCTTCGACTGCAGATAGCGCCCGTCGATCCAGACCTTCCCCGGCTCCATCGGGAACATCCCGTACGGGGTCTCCCCGGGCTGGCCCGGCTTGGTCGCGCCGGCCCGGTAGCCGGGCACGAAGGCGACGTTGCGGTACGGCTTGTCGCCCTTGAGGCAGTGCGCCGCCGTGATGACCAGGCTCTTGGTGGGGGAGGCCACCGAGCCGGCGGTGCAGAACTGGTCGGCGGTCGCCGCTCCGTCGCCGGTGCGGATGAGGAAGACGCCGACGGTGGCGACGCCCTCGTCCACCGGGGCGCTCGGCGCCCGCAGCGAGCGCTTGTCGCGTCCGCCGGGGGCGGCCGGTGCGCCGCCGTCCCCGTCCACGGGGACGGCGGCCCGGATCCGCTCCGGGGTCCAGTAGCGCTCCGTCTCCCGGGCCCGCCGGATGTCGTCGTCGCTCACGCCCTTGGACGGCTTCGCCGGCGGCGAGGGGTCGGCGGGAGCGGCGGGCGCCGCCGTCGCGGTCGTGCCGCAGGCGAGCGTGGCGCAGAACGCCACCGCGAGAGCACGGGTCCAGGCCGCGCGTCTCGTCGAACATATGTGTTTACGTCTCATCAAGTCCTTGATCTCATCATGAAGGATCCTGACGTCCGCACCGGGGTGGCGTGTGGGGCGAAGCGCGGGGTCGGCGGACGGTCGGTGAAGTGCCGCCCGCCGCCCCGGTGTTCAGGCCCTCACTTCTTCGCCAGGCGCTGCTGCACCTCGTCCAGGATCTTGTCGGCCGCCGTGTAGCCGATGCCCTGGATCCAGAGCTGGTCGTCGACGCGGAAGGACCGGCCGCCGGTGACGGCGCGCAGGTGCTTCCACAGTCCGCCGGTGGTGACCTGGGCCTCCTTGGACTTCTCCGGCGTCCCGTAGGAGGCGTAGAAGACGGCGTCGGCGTCGGCCTTGTTGATCTGCTCGGGGCTGACCTCGACCATCAGGCCGTCCTTGGCGCCGTCGACGACGTCGGTGGGGCCGGTGCCGATGTCGGCCAGGACGGTGCCGATGTAGCTCTGGCAGCCGTAGATGCGGGTGTCGGCGCCCTCGACGAAACGGACGATGTTGGTGCGGAGCTTCGCGGCCCGGGCCGGACCGCCGAGCGCCTTGGTGACGCGCTGGGCGTGCGCCTCGTACGCCGAGACCGTGCGCTTCGCCTCGGGGATCTTGCCGAGCGCGTCGGCGTGCGTGGCGAAGTTCTGCTTCCAGGGGTAGCCGGTCGTCTCGGTCATCACGGTCGGCGCGATCTTCGTCAGCTGGTCGTAGCGCTGGCCGTCGCGGACCTTGCTGGTCAGGATCAGATCGGGCTTGAGGGCGGCGACCGCCTCCAGGTTCGGGGCGCCGATCTTGCCGACGTCCTTGATGCCGGCGACCTGTTCCCTGGTGAGGTAGTCGAGGAAGCCGGAGGCCACGTCGGAGCGGGTGGCGCCGACCGGCTTGACGCCCAGGGTGATCGCGGAGTCCAGCTCGGCGGTGTCCAGGACGACCACCCGCTTCGGGGCGCTCGGCACCTCCACCTCGCCCATGGCCGTCTTCACCCGATGGGTGCCGCCGCCGGTCGCGGGCGCGGCCCAGGCCGTGGCCGGCTGCCGGGGGCAGTCGGCGGCCTTGAAGGAGCCCGGGGAGTGGGAGGAGGCGTCGTCGCCGGAGGCGCAGCCGCTCAGCGCGAGGCAGGCCGCGAGCGCGCCGGCGGCGGCCAGGACGGTGGTGGGGGAGAGGGCGGCGGCGCGGCGGGCGGCGGCGGTGGAGCGGAACATGACATGTCCTTTCGGCGGGGAGGGAGGACAGGGAGGGGAGGGGGGTGACGTGCGGGGGCGGGCGCCGGCGGGCCGCTACTCCTGGCGGGACGCCTGCCAGGGGCGGCCGGGGACGACCAGCGGGGAGCCGGTCACCGGATCCGGGACGACCACCGACTCCAGGCCGAAGACCTCGCGGACCAGCTGGGCGGTGACGACCTCGCCGGGGCGGCCCTGCGCGACGATCCGGCCGCCCTTCATCGCCACCAGGTGGTCGGCGTAGCGGGCGGCCTGGTTGAGGTCGTGGAGGACGGCGACGACGGTGCGGCCGCGGTCGTGGTTCAGCTGCCGCACCAGGTCGAGCACCTCGACCTGGTGGGCGATGTCCAGGTAGGTGGTCGGCTCGTCGAGCAGCAGCAGGTCGGTCTCCTGGGCCAGGGCCATGGCGATCCAGACGCGTTGACGCTGGCCACCGGAGAGCTCGTCCACCGCGCGGTCGGCCAGCTGCGCCACGTCCGTACGCGCCATGGCCTCGCCCACCGCCCGCTCGTCGTCCGCCGACCACTGCTGCCACCAGCGCTGATGCGGCTGCCGGCCGCGGGCGACCAGATCGGCGACGGTGATCGCCTCGGGCGCGACGGGGGTCTGCGGCAGCAGCCCGAGAGCCTGGGCGATCTTCCTGGTGGGGATGCGGGCGAGGTCCTGGCCGTCCAGGAGGACGGCACCGCTGCGGGGCCTCAGCAGCCGTCCCAGGGCGCGCAGCAGCGTCGACTTGCCGCAGGCGTTGGGGCCCACGACGACGGTGACCGCGCCGGGCGGCACGTCCAGGTCCAGGCCGTCGACGACGGTGCGGTCCTCGTAGGCGAGCGTCAGCGAGCGGGCCGCCAGCCGGCTCACGGCCCCCGCCTCGCCACCGCCGGCGCCGGCCCGGGGCCGCTCGCCGGTCGCCACGCCCTCGCCGCTCCCGCCCGTCTGCCCGGTCCCGTTCACGCTGTTCCTCCTGCCGCGGCACGGCCACGGGCACGGTGGCCCCTGACGATCAGCCAGATCAGATACGGGGCGCCGACGGCGGCGGTCAGCACACCCACCGGCAGCTCCGTCGGCGCGAAGACCTTGCGGGCGAGCAGATCGCCCAGGACGACGATGACGGCACCCAGCAGGGCCGAGCACAGCAGCGGGATCTGGGCGCTGCGCGCCAGGCGGCGGGCGGTCTGGGGGGCCAGCAGCGCCACGAAGTCCACCGGGCCCGCCGCGCCGGTCGCCAGCGACGCCAGGACCACGCCGAGGGCGACCAGGCCGAGCCGGGTGCGGCCCAGCCGGACGCCCAGCGCGGTCGCGGTGTCGTCGTCCAGCGCGACGGTCCGCTGGGCCCGCGCCGCCCACAGCACGCCCGGCAGCAGCACCAGCAGCGCCCAGCCCAGCGGCGCCGCCTCCGCCCAGCCGCGCCCGTTGAGCGAACCGGTCATCCACACCTGGGCCTGCTGGGCGACCAGGTAGTCGCCCTTGGTCAGGAAGAGGTGGGTGACGGAGCGGAGCGCGATCGCGCAGCCGATGCCGATCAGGACGAAGCGGGTGGCGTGCAGGCCGCCGCGCCAGGCGAAGACGTAGACCAGCGCGGCGGCCAGGACACCGCCGGCGACGGACAGGTACGGCAGCACGGCGTAGGAGGTGATGCCGAAGGTCATCGCGCCGACCGTCAGCGCGCTCGCGCCCTGGCTGATGCCGATGATGTCGGGGCTGGCGAGCGGATTGCGGGCCACCGTCTGGATCAGCGCGCCGGCGATGCCGAAGGCCGCGCCGACCATCACGCCGACGGCCGTCCGCGGCAGCCGCAGGGTGCCGACGACCACCTCATGGGCGGACGGCCTGCCCAGCAGGACGTCGAGGACCTGGGCCGGGGCGACGAAGCTCTCGCCGACGCACAGGGAGGCCCCGCACACCAGCGCCAGCACGACGGCCAGCGCGGCCGCCGCCACCGCCGCCCGGCGGTGCAGCAGGAACGACCCGCGCCCGGCCCGCACCAGCGCGAACCCGGCGGGGCGCAGCGGGGCGGTGCGGGTGGCGGTGGCCGCGGCCGTGGTGCCGTTCGCGGTGCCCGGCAGCGGCGTCCGCGCGGAGTTGTCCGGACCGGTCATGCCGCCACCACCGCCCTGCGTCGTACGAGCGTCACCAGGAACGGCACCCCGATCAGCGCGGTCATCACACCCGCCGGGACCTCCGACGGCGGGAAGAGGATCCGGCCGAGGGTGTCGGAGACCAGCACGATCACCGGGCCGAGCAGCGCCGCCATCGGCAGCACCCAGCGGTGCGCGCCGCCCACGATCGCGCGGGCCAGGTGCGGGACGGCCAGGCCCACGAAGGCGATCGGGCCGGCCGCCGCCACGCCCGCCCCGGTCAGCACCGTCGCGCCCAGCCCGCCCACGATCCGCACGGTGGCGATCTTCTGGCCCAGGCCCCGGGCGACGTCCTCGCCGAGCGCCAGCGCGTCCAGACCGCGCGCGACGGACAGCACGAGCACCGCGCCCGCCAGCAGGAACGGCCAGATCCGGGCGGCCACCTCGGCGTCCCGGCCGGAGAGCGAGCCGACCTGCCAGAACCGGAACTCGTCCAGGGCGGCGGCCCTGGTCGTCAGGACCGCCATCGTCACCGACACCAGCAGGGCGTTGACGGCGGCACCGGACAGCGCGAGCTTGACCGGGGTGGCGCCGCCGCGGCCGCGGGCGGCGATGGCGTAGACGACGACGGCGGCGATCCCGGCGCCGGCGAAGGCGAACCAGATGTAGCCGGTCAGGGTGTGGACCCCGGCGAAGGCGAGGGCGATCACCACGGCGGCCGAGGCGCCCTGGCTGATGCCGAGGATGCCGGGGTCGGCGATCGGATTGCGGGTGATGCCCTGCATGACCGTCCCGGCCATCGCCAGCGCCGCACCGACCATCAGGCCGATGAGCGTGCGCGGCAGCCGCAGATAGCGCACCACCTGCGCGGCATCGCCGTCCCCGCCGTGGACGAGGGCGCCCAGCACCTCGGACGGGGCGAACGGGCGGCTGCCGACGGCCAGCGAGCAGAACACCGCGAGCAGCAGGGCGAGCAGCGGCACCGCCGTGAGGCCGAGGCGGCGGCCGTGCGTGCGGGGCTTCATAGGTTCGTCACTCTTCGCGGATGGATGGCCGAAGTTAGGTAAGGCAGGGCTAAGCGTACGGCCTGGCCGCCCGCCGTTCGCCGTCGCCTGCACAATGGCAGGCATGGCTGCGTACCCCCTGACGGTCGGCTTCGACCTCGATATGACGCTGATCGATTCCCGCCCCGGCATCAAGGCCGCCTACGAGGAGCTGTCCGCCAGGACCGGCACCTTCGTCGACGCCGAGGCCGCGGTGACCCGGCTGGGGCCGCCGCTGGAGCAGGAGATCCGCCGCTGGTTCCCCCAGGAGCGGGTCGCGGAGGTCAGCGACCTCTACCGCGCGCTGTACCCCGAGTACGCGATCGTGCCGACCCCGGCCATGCGGGGCGCCCGCGAGGCCGTCGCCGCCGTGCGGGCGCGCGGCGGGCGCGCGATCGTGGTGACCGCCAAGTACGAGCCGAACGCCAAGCTGCACCTGGCGCACCTGGGCCTCGCACCGGACGCCGTCATCGGTTCGCTGTGGGCGGAGGCCAAGGCCGACGCGCTGCGCGAGCACGGCGCGCAGATCTACGTCGGCGACCACACCGGCGACGTCCGGGGCGCACACACCGCGGGCGCGCTGTCCGTCGCCGTGGCCACCGGGCCCTGCGACGAGAGCGAGCTGCGGGCCGCCGGCGCCGACGTACTGCTCGGCGACCTCGCGGACTTCCCCGAGTGGCTGGAGCGCTACCTTGCGGAGGACGGCGCGGGCGCCTCGGCGGCCGCCCCCGCCTGACGGCGCTGCGCGGCGGCGGAGCGGACCACTCCGGCCCCGGCCACCAGGAAACCGAGGCCCATCAGCATGCACATCCAGTAGAACGCGGACGGCAGCGGACGGGTCCCGAGGAACAGCGGCGCCACCGTGGCGAGAGTGGCCACTGCGCCAACTAGGAACATGATCGCGCCGATTCGGACCAGCAGATCCCCGGCCTGGGGAGTTTCGTCAGACACCTGACCAGGGTAAGTCGGGGCCAGAAGCACCGCGGATCCACCCGGCGGCGTCTTGTCACCGGCCTTGGGACCATTAGCCTTGGGTGCGGCGGGTCCTGCGGCCCGCTGTACTGCTCTCCAGACCGTTTCTTCCGCAGCTCCGCGGCAGACCCGGAGCCCAGTTTCCCCACCCAGTTTCCCCAACGAGTACGAGGACGAGGACAGACGTGCCTACCGGCAAGGTCAAGTGGTTCAACAGTGAGAAGGGCTTCGGCTTTCTCTCCCGCGATGACGGCGGTGACGTCTTCGTGCACTCGTCGGTGCTGCCCGACGGCGTGGCCGCACTCAAGCCTGGCCAGCGCGTCGAATTCGGCGTGGTCGCGGGCCAGCGCGGCGACCAGGCGCTGACCGTGACGCTCCTCGACCCCGCACCCTCGGTAGCCGCGGCCCAGCGCCGCAAGCCCGACGAACTCGCCTCGATCGTCCAGGACCTCACCACGCTCCTGGAGAACGTCACCCAGCAGCTGGAGCGCGGCCGTTACCCCGACAAGGCACACGGCGCGAAGATCGCCGGGATGCTGCGCGCGGTCGCCGACCAGCTGGACGTCTGACGCCCCGCCCGCACCGGACACCGGTTCACACGAAATCCAGCGCATCGCGGCCGAGGGGCGGAACCAGCCCCTCGGCCGCGGCGCGGGTGAGCAGCCCGCGCACCGCGGCGTAGCCGTCCTCGCCGAGGCCGGCGGTGAACTCGTTGACATACAGCCCGATGTGCTGGTCGGCCACCTTCGGATCCATCTCCTGGGCGTGCTCCAGGACATACGGACGGGACGCCTCCGGGTCGTCCCAGGCCATCAGGACCGAGGTCCGCACGGCGGCCGCGAGGTCACGCAGCGTCCGCTCGCCCAGCGACCGCTTGGCGATGATCGCGCCCAGCGGGATCGGCAGACCGGTGGTCTGCTCCCAGTGCTCGCCCATGTCGGCCAGGCGGACCAGACCGTAGTTGCGGTACGTGAAGCGCGCCTCGTGGATGACCAGGCCCGCATCGACCCTGCCGTCGCGCACCGCCGGCATGATCTCGTGGAACGGCAGCACCACGATCTCCCCGACGCCGCCCGGCACCTCGGCCGCCGCCCACAGCCGGAACAGCAGATACGCGGTGGACCGCTCACTGGGCACCGCGACCGTCCGGCCCGCCAGATCCGCCGCCGAGCCCCCCTCACGGGTCAGCACCAGCGGCCCGCAGCCGCGCCCCAGTGCCCCGCCGCACGGCAGCAGCGCATACTCCTCGAGCACCCACGGCAGCACCGCGTAGGACACCTTCAGCACATCGAACTCACCGCGCTCGGCCATGCCGTTGGTGAGGTCGATGTCGGCGAAGGTGACCGCGAGCTCCGGGGCTCCCGGGACGCGTCCGTGCGCCAGCGCGTCGAAGACGAAGGTGTCGTTCGGGCACGGCGAGTAGGCGATGTCCAGCGGCCGGGTCACGGGGTCCTCCTCATCGGTGGAGCGGTTCCCCGGCCGGCCCGCCGGCGGCGGCCAGGGCTGCGGGGAGCGTACGGAAGGCGCCGGTCAGCGCGGCGAGCGCGTCGCCGATGCGCCAGGCGGCGCGGTCGCGGGGGCCGACGGCGTTGGAGACCGTACGGATCTCCAGTACGGGCACGCCGTGCGCGGCGGCGGCCTCGGCGACCCCGAAGCCCTCCATCGCCTCGGCCAGCACACCCGGGTGACGCTGTGCCAGCTCGGCGGCGCGCGCCGCGCTGCCGGTGACCGTGGAGACGGTGACGACGGTGCCCACGGCCCCGCCGCACGCCGCCGCGACGGCCTCGACCAGCGCCGCATCGGGGCGGTGGGCGACGGTCCCGAAGCCGAGTTCGGTGACCGGGGCGAACCCGTCGGGAGTCTGGGCACCCAGGTCGGCCGCGACGATCGCCCCGGCCACCACCACCGAACCCAGGGGGGCGCCGGAAGGCGGTTCCCCCGGCCGGGCCGGGCCGACGCCGGGCGGGAAGCCGCCGCCGATACCCGCCGAGACCACCAGGTCGTACGGCGCGCCGGCGAGCGCGGCGGCGGTCAGCGCGGTGGCCGTGCCGGCGGCCGCGGCGGCCGGGCCGACACCGGCGGCCAGCACCTCGCACGCCACCGCCCGCCCGCGCACACACCGCAGCCCGGCACCGCCGGGCAGCGGACGGGGCGCGGCAGCGCCGAAGCCCTCCGCGCCGTCGCAGCCGTCGAACGCGGCGCACACCGCATCGCGCTCGGCGGCCACCGCCGTGACGACCAGGACCCGCATCACGAGGCCCGCACCGGCCGCGGACGCCGCCCGCTCAGCGCGCTCAGTCCTTCTGCTTCAGCGTGAAGTGCCACATCGTCTTGGGGCCCTCGCCCTCGCCGATCTCCGCGACCTGGAGGGTGACGTCCTTGCTGTACGACGTCTGGCCGGTCTGCGGGTTCTGCTGCATGAAGAGGGTGTCCGCGTCGAAGCTGCGGTACGTCTGCTTGCTGGGCTCCCGCATGACGGGGCCCGCGCCGATGACGATCCACCCGGACTTCGCGACCGACGGGTCGACGCCGACGCGCACCTTCTCACCAGGGTGGACGGTCAGGGTCTTGCCGCCCTTCTTGGTGATGCAGGCGGCGATGGCCTTCCGGGACAGGTCCTTGCCCTCACCGTCGCAGCCGGGGGTGGCCTCGGCGGTCACCGTCGACGAACCGACGGTCACGGTCGCGAGCGCGGTCGGCTTCTCGCAGGCGGAGAGGGTGACAAGACCCAGGGACACGGCACCGATGGCGGCAGCGGCGCGGCGGCCCTTGCCCCAGGAGATGAACGCAGCGGTCATACGGGCAGGCTATCTGGCGCCCCAGCTCACGCCACGCGCGGGTGCGGCGTGCCGCGCAGCCGGTCCGCAGCCGGTCGCCGGCCCGCCCGCCCGCCGCACCCTCCCGCCCGCCGCGGCACCGGCCCGCCGCGCCGCTCACACCACCCGCGCCGCCGGCGTGCCGCCCCGCCGGGCCGCACCCAGCAGCCCCCGCACGGCCAGCGCCACACCCAGCGCCACCAGCCCCGCCGCCACCGCCATCCCCAGCACACCGACCAGCGGCAGCGAGATCCCGACCGCCCCGCCCACCACCCACGACAACTGCAGCGCCGTCTCCGACCGGGCGAAAGCCGAGGTCCGCACCTCCTCCGGCACATCACGCTGGATCATCGCGTCCAGCGACAGCTTCCCCAGCGCCTGGCACAGCCCCGCGCAGGCCGCCGCCACGGTCACCACCACCACCGCCGCCACCGCGTAACACACCGCGGCCAGCACCATCGCGGCCAGCGCGAGCCCCAGCACCCCCGCGACGATCTGCTCCGGACCACGGGCCTTCAGCCACGCCCCGACCGCCGTCCCCAGCGCATTGCCCACCCCGGCCGCCACCGCCACCAGCCCGAGCGAGGCGGCAGGACCCAGCCCGCCCAGCGGATGCTCGCGCAGCAGAAACGCCAGGAAGAACGTCAGGAAACCGGAGAGCGCCCGCAGCGCCGCATTCGCCTGCAGACCGTGCAGCACGGACGGGCCCACCGTCCGCAGCCCCGGCTTCGCCGCCCCGCCGCCAGGCGGCCCCGCCGCCTCCCGCGACGCCAGCCGGGCCCGGGCCTCGCCCTTGCCCGAGTCGACCTTGTGCGGCAGCGAGAACGACAGGGCCGTACCGGCCGCAAACACCCCGAACGCCCCGTACAGCGGCCACGCGGGCCCGATCAGATGCAGCCCGGCCCCGGCCGGCGCCGCCACCCCCGTGGCCAGCAACCCCGCCAGGGTCACCCGGGAATTGGCCTTGACCAGCGAGATCCGCGGCGGCAGCAGCCGCGGCACCACCGCACTGCGCACCACCCCGTACGCCTTCGACGCCACCAGCACCCCCAGCGCCGCCGGATACAGCTCCAGCCCGCCACTCGCCACCGCACCCGACATCGTCACCGCCAGCAGCGCCCGCGCCAGCATCGAGCCCGCCATCGCCGCCCGCCGGCCGTGCGGCACCCGGTCCAGCAGCGGCCCGACCACCGGCGCGAGCAACGCGAACGGCGCCATCGTGACCGCCAGGTACAGCGCCACCCGGCCCCGCGCCTCATCCGTCGGCACCGAGAAGAACACCGTCGAGGCCAGCGCCACCGTGATCAGCATGTCGCCGGCCGAGTTCACCGCATGCAGCTCGATCAGCTTGCCCAGACCCGACTCGCCCGCGCCGTGCGCATGCGTCGCCCGCCGCACCCCGCGTGCCGCGCCGGTCAGCGGCCGGCGCAGCGCACGGCCGACCGCCCGGCCCGCCCGCCGGACCCGGCCGTCCCCGAACCCGCCCCCAGGCGGCCTGCGCGACGACACTCTCGACGACCTGCCCGATGCCTTCGCCACCTTCGACACCCTCGACGCCCTAGGCCTGCAGCCACCCGGCCATAGTGCCCCAACTCGCCCAGCGGAGGGCGTTTTCTCCGCACTGCCGCGCGAGGCGCACCGGCTCGCCCACGCCGCCGGGGACATTTGCGCTCCCGCCGAGGAGTCGTACACCGTTGAAGGGGTAGCGTGTCTAGCGCGCCACCGGCGGTCGGATTACGGCCGCGTGTCTCATTGCCCTCCGCGATCCCGCAGAATGGGTCCTATGAGGTGCGCTCGACCGAACCGATCGGGCGCGGACGTCGACGCGGTCCCCAGGTCCGCTCCGCCCGCCCCGCCCGCCGGTCGTCCGGACAGGACAAGGACAGCTCCGGCTGGCGCACTCGTGAGACGGCGTGGAAGAGAGAATCGATTCTTGTGAGTGCTGCGATGCGAAGCCGTACCCCTGACCGCCTGTGCGCCGCGGCGGTCGACCTTGCCCGTGCGGCGGCCGAGGAAGTCGCCCTCCCCGGCATGGTCGGCGAGCACCTCGACGCCGTCGCCGACGGCGACCGCGTCGTCACCCACCTCTTCGCCGCCGACGAGCCCGGCTACCGCGGCTGGCGCTGGGCCGTGACCGTCGCCAGGGCCTCCCGCGCCAAGATCGTCACCCTCGACGAAGCGGTACTGCTGCCCGGCCCCGACGCGCTGCTGGCACCCGAGTGGGTGCCCTGGAGCGAACGGCTGCGCCCCGGCGACATGGGCCCCGGCGACCTGCTGCCCACCGAGGCCGAGGACCTGCGCCTGGAGCCCGGCTTCTCCGGCGAGGACACCCCGCCGCCGAACTCCGCCGTCGCCGAGGGCAGGGCCGCCGAGGTCGCCGACACCGAGGACGCGGACGTCCTGCCGGGCTCCCCGGCGATCCAGCCCGCGCCCACCCGCGGCGGCATCGCGGACCTCGCCGAGGAACTCGGCATGCGCCGCGCCCGGGTCCTGTCCCGCTACGGCCTGCACGCCGCCGCCGACCGCTGGGAAGAGGCCTACGGCGCCAAGACCCCCATGGCCCAGGCAGCCCCCGCCACCTGTCTGACCTGCGGCTTCCTCACCCCGCTCACCGGCTCCCTGCGCCAGGCCTTCGGCGTCTGCGCCAACGAGTTCGCCCCGGCGGACGGCCGGGTGGTCTCCCTCTCCTACGGATGCGGAGCCCACTCCGAAGCCGCCGTCATGCCCAAGCCGCCACGGCCGGCCGCGCCCGTGGTGGACGAGACCATCGTCGAACCGCTGTCGCTGCGCCCCGAGCGCGACGGCGGGTCCGTGGAGGACACCGGGCCCGCGGAGGAGCTCGGCCACAGCTGAGGCGGCCCCCGCCGCCCGCGAGCAGACAACCGGCACGAGCCCGGCCGCGCCACGGCGCGCGGCCGGGCTCCTCGCCGTCTTCACCAGGCGCGGCGCCCCGCCCGGCGACATGGGGCGATACCGTCGGTGCACCGACAAGCGAGGGAGACGAGAGACGTGACCGCAACGTCGTGGGTGCGAGGCGCAGCCGGGGACCCGTTCGGGACCGCGCGACTGCGGCGCGGCGTCCTGGACGCCTGGGCCGCGTCACCGGCCCGCTTCCGGGAGGACGCCAACGCGGAGGAGGACCTCGCGCTCGGCGGCTACCGCGACCGGCTCGCCGTGGAACTGGCCCAGAACGCGGCGGACGCGGCGGCCCGCGCCGGCGTCCCCGGGCGGCTGCGGCTGACCCTGCACGCGCCCGACGGCGGCGCCCCCGCCGTCCTCGTCGCCTCCAACACCGGCGCCCCCCTGGACGCCACCGGCGTCGAGTCGCTGTCCACCCTGCGCGCCTCCGCCAAGCGCGAGCCCAGCGTGGCGGCCGGCGCCGTCGGCCGCTTCGGCGTCGGCTTCGCCGCCGTACTGTCCGTCAGCGACGAACCGGCGCTGGTGGGCCGCACCGGCGGAGTGCGCTGGTCGCTCGCCGAGGCCCGCGCACTGACCCAGGACGTGGCGGCGCACAGCCCCGGCCTCGGCGGCGAGCTGCGCCGCCGCGACGGGCACGTACCGCTGCTGCGGCTGCCGCTGCCCGCCGAGGGCACCGCACCCGACGGCTATGACACCGCCGTCGTGCTGCCGCTGCGCGACGTCGCCGCCCAGGACCTCGCCGAACGGCTGCTGGACGGCATCGACGCGGCGCTTCTCCTGACACTGCCCGGGCTGTGCGAAGTCGTCGTCGAGACCCCGGAGGGCGTCCGCGAACTGAGGCGACGTCAGGACGGCCCGTACGTCGTCATCGAGGACAGCGAACGGGGCGCCACCCGGTGGCGGGTGGCCACCGACGGCGGGCCGCTGGACCCCGCCCTGCTCGCGGACCGGCCCGTCGAAGAACGGCTGCGGCCCGCCTGGACGGTGACCTGGGCGGTTCCCGTGGACGCCGAGGGCGCACCGGCACAGCCCGGCACCGCACCCGTGGTGCACGCACCGACACCGACGGACGAGCCGCTGGGACTGCCCGCACTGCTGATCGCCTCGTTCCCGCTGGAGCCGACCCGGCGCCACGTCGCCCCCGGCCCACTGGCGGACTTCCTGGTGGAACGGGCCGCCGCCGCCTACGCGGCGCTGCTCGGCGACTGGCAGCCGGTGTCCGTCGGCACCCTCGACCTGGTGCCCGGCCCGCTGGCCAAGGGCGGCCTGGACGGCGAGCTGCGCCGGCAGGTACTCGCCCTGCTGCCGCGGGTGCGGTTCCTGCCCAGCGCGGGCGCGCCCGGCGCGGCAGAGCCCGCCGCACCCGAGCCCGCCCCGGCGGAGGGCACCTGGGACCTGGACGCGGGCGCCGACGAGGAGCGGTACGTCCTGCGGCCCGTGGACGCCGAGATTGTCGAGGGCGCGGGCACCGCAACGGTCGGCGTCCTGGCCGAACTGTTCCCCAGCCTCCTGCCGGCCGGCCTCGAACGCCGCCCGCAGCTGCGGGCCCTGGGCGTGGCCCGGGTGCCGCTCGGCGAGATGGTCGACCGCCTGGCGGGCGTCGAGCGGGCACCCGACTGGTGGTGGCGGCTCTACGACGCACTGGCCGGCACCGACCCGGACCGGCTCAGCGGACTGCCGGTGCCGCTCGCCGGCACGGACGGCCAGGGCCCCGGCGGGACACCGGGCAGCGCACGGACCACGATCGGCCCGCGCCAGGTGCTGCTGCCGCTGCCCGGCGGCGGCCCGGGCGGCGACGGCGAGGCCGCCGCCCGCCACCGCACGCTCGCCCGGCTCGGCCTGAAGGTCGCCCACCCCGACGCGGTGCACCCGCTGCTGGAGAAGCTCGGCGCCACCCCGGCCGCGCCCCGCGCCGTACTGACCACCCCCCAGGTGCGGGCGGCCGTGGAGAACTCGCTGGACGCGGACGAGGACGCCTACGACGTCTTCGCGGACGGCTTCGACGACGGCGGGCCGGGCGCTCCCCTGGGCGCCGAAGAGCTGGCGGAGACGGTCCTCGGGCTGGTCCGCGACGCCAACCTGTCACCCGGCGACGAGCCCTGGCTCGGCGCCCTCGCCCTCCCCGACGAGGACGGCGAGCTCGCGCCGGCCGGGGAGCTGGTCTACCCGGGAAGCGCCTTCGAGCGGGTCATCCGGGAGGGTGAACTCGCCGCATGCGACGCCGAGTTGGCCACGCGATGGGGCGAGCAGCCGCTGACCGCCGTGGGCGTCATGGCCGCCTTCGCGCTGGTCCGCGCCACCGACGTCGTCCTCGACCCGGACGAAATGGAGCCACGGGACGGCGACTTCGCCGAACCGGACGACATCGGCCTGCTGGACGCCGTCGACGTCTGGTGCGAGGACATCCTCGACGCGCTCCCCGAGACCCCCCTCCCGCCGGTCGTCACCGAACTGGTCGCCGTCCGCGACCTCGACCTGGTCGACGACGACGCCTGGCCCCAGGTCCTGGCCATGCTCTCCCAGCCGCCGCTGCGCGACGCGCTCACCGCCCCGGTACGCGTCCTCCTCCCCGACGGCACCACCGAATCCGTACGCCCCTACACCGCCTGGTGGCTGCGCGGCCACCCCGTACTGGACGGCCGCCGCCCGGCCGGCCTGCGCTCGGCCGGCGGCGACCCGCTGCTGGCCGGCCTCTACGAGTCCGCGGACGCCGGCGACGTCGACGGCCAGGTACTGCGCGCCCTCGGCGTACGCACCTCCGTCGCCGCCCTCCTCGACGAACCGGGCGGCGCCGCCGAACTCCTCGCCCGCCTCGCCGACCCGGACCTGACCGTCACCACCGCCCAACTCCACTCCCTCTATGGCCTGCTGGCCGACCTCGACCCCGACCAGGTGACCCTCCCCGACGCCCTGCGCACCGTCGTCGACCAGCAGGTCCGGATCGTGGACGCGGCCGACGCCGTCGTCGCCGACGCCCCCGACCTGATGCCCCTGGCGAGGGGGCTCGCCCTGCTCCCGGTACGCCCGGCACGCGCCGCGGAACTGGCCGAGCTGTTCCAGGTACGGCGGCTGAGCGAGGCCGTCAGCGCCGAGGTGCACTCCGAAGGCGTACGCCACGAGGTCCCCGAGGCCGTGCGGGCACTCCTCGGCCCCGCCACCCCCGGCTCCTACCTGGAACACGAGGAGCTGATCGTCGGCGACGGCCCGGACGCCACCGCCGAACTCGACTGGCGCTGGACCCCCGACCGCACCCTGCACGCCGCAACCCTGGAGGGCGTCGCCGCCGGCCTGTCCTGGGCCACGGCCCAATGGCCCCGCCGCTTCGAGGTCGCCGCCCTCCTGGAGGACCCGGACCGGGTGGAGGAACTGGGGCGGGCACGCTGGTTCGACTGACCGCGGCCGCCCGCCGCCGACCGCCCGCGCTGCGAACAGCGCGGGCGGGAGCGGGAGCAGCCGCATCCGCGGCCTTACGGCATCTACGGACGTACGGCCCTAGATCCCGAAGGGTGCCGCATAGCGGACGGTGCCGCTCGGCAGCGGGTGGGACTCGTCCAGGGCGAGGGCCATCATGGCCTCGTCCGGGACGTCGAGGGGCACGCGGATACCGTGCGCCGAGGCGCGGGTAAAACCGAAGCGCGGGTAGTACGCCGGGTGCCCGAGGACGGTGACGAAGCGCTCGCCCCGCTCCCTGGCGGCGGTGAGCGCGGCGCGGACGGCGGCCGAGCCCGCCCCGCTGTTCTGGTACCCGGGCAGGACCGCCACGGGGGCCAGGCACAGGGCCGGGATCTCGTCGATGTGGCAGCGGGTCAGCAGCGCCTGGCCGACCAGCCGGCCGTCGGTGTCGGCCGCGACGAGGGAGAGACCGTCGATCCAGGCGGGGTCGGCGCGCAGGGCGTCGACGAGGTCGGCCTCCAGGGGCGTGTCGAACGCGGCGAGGACGATCTCGCGGACCGCGGGGACGTCGGCGCCGGTCTCGGCGCGGGTGATCCAGTTGCGGTGGGTACGCGGGGTGTGAGTACGCATGACGGGATGCGGATCCGTTTCGTATGAGGTGGAGTCAAGTCCGTACGGTCCGTACGGACTTGCGTCGCCTCGCGAGCTCACGTTCTCGGCGAGGCGGGAACGGCTTCGTCAGGCCGTCGCCCGGGACGTGAGGGCGGTCCGGGCGCTGCGCCGTGCAGTGACCTTGAGCGCAGTGGCCTTTCGCGCGGTCATCAACCCCACCTCCCTCTTCTCCTCGTACCGCTTCTCCTCATGCCGCACCGGGACCGGTACGCACCGTGCGGTACGGACGGAACGTAACACGCGCAACGCGGAAGCGCCGCCGAATTTCCGGGGGGGGGGAGGGCTCAGGCCGGGAAGCGGCGGTCCACCCAGCGCCAGGTGACCTCCAGCAGCACCGCGGCCACCGCGGCGACGGCCACCGCCGCCCACGGCATCGTCGTACCGACCAGGCGCAGATCGAAGAAGTCCTGCAGCCAGGGGGTGACGAGGACGATCACGAACCCCAGGGCCATGGTCACGACCAGGGCGATCCGCCACCACGTGTAGGGGCGGGCGATGATCAACAGGACCCAGAGGGCGGCGAGGAAGAGGGTCAGGGTCGCGGCGCTGGTCTCGGCGGAGAGGGCGCCGGGGCCGCTGTAGTGGACGCGGGCCAGGAGGTAGGTGGCGAAGGCGGCCAGGCCCGTGATGACGCCGGAGGGGATCGCGTAGCGCATGACCCGGCGGACGAAGTGGGGGCGGGCGCGTTCCTTGTTGGGGGCCAGCGCCAGGAAGAACGCGGGCACGCCGATGGTCAGCGTGGACAGCAGGGTGAGATGGCGCGGGAGGTAGGGGTAGGGGATCTGCCAGCACGCGACGAGCATGGCGAGGAGGACGGAGTAGACCGTCTTGGTGAGGAAGAGGGTGGCGACGCGGGTGATGTTGCCGATGACGCGGCGGCCCTCGGCGACCACCGAAGGCAGCGTGGCGAAGCTGTTGTTGAGCAGGACGATCTGGGCGACCGCGCGGGTGGCCTCGGAGCCGGAGCCCATCGCGACGCCGATGTCGGCGTCCTTGAGGGCGAGCACGTCGTTGACGCCGTCCCCCGTCATGGCGACGTTGTGGCCGCGTGACTGCAGGGCGGCGACCATGTCCCGCTTCTGCTGCGGGGTGACCCGGCCGAACACCGCACCCCGGTCGAGGACGGAGGCCATCTCGTCGGCGGGGGCGGGCAGGGCCCGCGCGTCCACGGGGGCATCCGCGCCCGGCAGGCCCAGCTTGCCGGCCACCGCGCCCACGGACACCGCGTTGTCGCCGGAGATGACCTTGGCGTGGACGCCCTGCTCGGCGAAGTAGCGCAGGGTGTCGGGGGCCTCGGGGCGCAGCCGCTGTTCGAGCACGACCAGCGCGGCCGGCTGCACGCCCCGGGCGACCTCGGGGTCGTCCAGCTCCCGTTCGGCGCGGGCCAGGAGCAGCACCCGCAGGCCCTGGGCGTTGAGCCCGTCGACGTCGGTCAGGCGGTGGTCGCCGGCGGGCAGGAGCACGTCGGGGGCGCCCAGAAGCCAGGTCGAGCTCTCGCCGTCGGCGTCGTTGAAGGACGCACCGCTGTATTTGCGGGCGGAGGAGAACGGCATCGACCGGGTGCAGCGCCAGGCGCCGTCGGCGGGGTAGGCGTTGATGATCGCCTGGAGGGAGGCGTTGGGGCGGGGATCGGATGCGCCGAGCGCGCCCAGGACCTGTTTGAGGTAGGCCTCGTCGCCGTCGCCGTCGCCGTCGCCGTCGCCGCTCCGCTTCGCTCCGTCCCCGCCCTCTTCGAAGCCGTCGAGGCCATCGAAGCCATCGAAGCCTTCGGGGGCGGAGCCCATTACCCGCAGCGCGCTGACGTCCATACCGCCCTCGGTGAGGGTGCCGGTCTTGTCCAGGCAGACGACGTCGACGCGGGCCAGGCCCTCGATGGCGGGGAGTTCCTGTACGAGGCACTGCTTGCGGCCGAGCCGGATGACGCCGATGGCGAAGGCGACGGAGGTGAGCAGCACCAGGCCTTCGGGGATCATCGGGACGATTCCGGCGACCATCCGGCGGATGGCCTCGTCGCCCGGCAGCCCGAGGGTGAGCAGATGGCTGAGGATGAGGCCGAGCGCGGTCGGGATCATCATCCAGGTCACGTACTTGAGGATCTGGCTGATGCCGGAGCGCAGCTCGGAGTGGACCAGGGTGAAGCGGCTGGCCTCCTCGGCGAGCTGGGCGGCGTACGCCCGGCGGCCGACCCTGGTCGCGGTGAAGGCGCCGCCGCCCGCGACGACGAAGCTGCCGGACATCACCGGATCGCCGGGCTTCTTGACGACCGGGTCGGCCTCGCCGGTCAGCAGGGACTCGTCGATCTCCAGACTGTCGGTCTCCAGCACCTCGCCGTCGACGATGACCTTGTCGCCCGGCCCGAGTTCGAGGACGTCGTTGAGGACGACCTCGGAGGTGGGGATCTCGGCAGGGACGCCGTCGCGCCGGACGGTCGGCCGGGCCTCGCCGATGACCGCCAGATTGTCCAGGGTCTTCTTGGCGCGCAGCTCCTGGATGATGCCGATGCCCGTGTTGGCGACGATGACGAAGCCGAAGAGCCCGTCCTGGAGGGGCCCGACGATCAGGATGATCACGAAGAGCACGCCGATGATCGCGTTGAAACGGGTGAGGACATTGGCGCGGATGATCTCGACGGTGGAGCGCGAGGAACGCACCGGAACGTCGTTGACCTCGCCCCTGGCCACCCGCTCGGCGACCTCGGCGGCGGTCAGGCCGGACTGATCGGGCCGGTGCCGCGGCGCGGCGGGCGCGGTGGGCTCGGAGGGCGCGGGCGGCTCACCGCCTGGGGCGGGCTCGCTGCCGGGTGCTGGCTTGCTGGCGGGCGCGGGTTCGCTGCTGGGGCCGGGGCCTTCGCCTGGTGCGGGTTCGCTGGCGAGCCTGGGGTCACCGCCGGTTGCGGGCTCGCCTCCCGGCCGTGATCCGTCGCCCGGTGCGGGCTCACCGCCGAGTCCGGGGTCACGGCCGGGTTCGGGCTCACCGTCGAGCCCGGGGTCACGGCCGGGTCCGGGCTTACCGCCGGGTCCGGGGTCGCCTCCCGGTCCGGGGTCGTCGACTTCGGTCCTCGCCCGATCCGTCATGCCCCCGACGTTACGGGCGGATGGGGCAGATCACCCGCCGGACGTGCGGGGCGTGCGCGGCGTGCGGGACCGGGCGGGGGAGGGGACGCCGGCGCCGTGGTCAGGAGTCCTCGGCGGCCGAGGCGGCGGCGCGCTTGATCGCGGCGTCGCGCTTGCGGACGTACCAGATGCCCAGCAGGCCCAGGGCGCCGCCGGCCAGGCAGGTCCACACCCACCAGGCCCAGTCGCGGTCGGCGAACCAGCCGTAGAAGGGGAGCTGCCCGAGGAAGAGCGCGAACCAGATGATCGTGCCGCCGATGATCGTGCCGACGACGGGGCCCTCGAGAGGCGCCGGGGCCTCGCGCAGTTCGGACTTCTTCCACATGGTGCCCAGCTTACGGGGGCCGGATCCGGGGGCCCGCGGGGGCCGGACGGGGTGCGTGCAGGGCCGGACGGGGAGTGCGTACGGGACGACAGGAGCGCGACCCGGCCCACGTCACAGGGGTCTACGCGCGGAGATAGCGATCAGTGCCTTGTTTATTCATACTGAACCTTTCTGGATCTGACCGGATCGGATCGTCGGTTCATCCAAGCCGATCCGGTTATTGATGCTCTGTACGTGTTCCGGGCCCTCGGGCCCCCGCGCCTCCCCCAGGCCCGTCCGACTGAGGTCCCGCATGTCCCCCTCGGCCACCACGCCGGTCGACACCCTTGAGAACCCGGCTCCGAAGCCTCCCAAGAACGGTTTCGACCGCTTCTTCAAGATCTCCGAGCGGGGGTCGACGGTCGGCCGCGAACTGCGCGGCGGTCTGGCAACGTTCTTCGCGATGGCCTACATCATCGTGCTGAACCCGATCATTCTCGGTTCCGGCGTCGACAAGTTCGGTCACCATCTCGACAACGGCCAGCTGGTCACCGCCACCGCGCTGATGGCCGGTCTGAGCACCGTCCTGATGGGCGTGATGGGCAATGTCCCGATCGCCATCGCCGCCGGCCTCGGCATCAACGCCGTGGTCTCCCTCCAGCTCGCCCCCAAGATGAGCTGGCCGGACGCGATGGGCATGGTCGTACTCGCCGGTCTGGTGCTGATGATCCTGGTCGCCTCGGGCCTGCGGCAGCGGGTGATGGACGCCATCCCCAACGGTCTGCGGCGCGCCATCGCCATCGGCATCGGCATGTTCATCTCGCTGATCGGCCTGGTCGACGCGGGCTTCGTGACCCGTAACCCGGACGCCGCGCACACCACCGTCCCGATGGGCCTGGGCCAGGGCGGTCAGCTCAAGGGCTGGCCGGTGCTGGTCTTCGTCATCGGCCTGATGCTGATGTTCGTGCTGATCGTGCGGAAGACCAAGGGCGCGATCCTGATCGGGATGGTCACCATGGCCGTCGTCGCGATCATCATCAACGCCGTCGTCGACATCCCGGACGCCGCCTGGGGCCTGGCGGTCCCCAACGTCCCGGACAAGATCATCGGCGCGCCGGACTTCGGTCTGATCGGCCACATCAGCCTCTTCGGCGGCTTCCAGGAAGTCGGCCTGCTCACGGGCTGCCTGTTCGTCTTCACCGTGCTGCTCTCCGGCTTCTTCGACGCGATGGGCACCATCATCGGCGTCGGCGAGGAGGCCGGGCTGACCGACAAGGACGGCAACCTGCCGGGCATGGGCCGGATCCTCATGGTCGACGGCATCGCGGTCGCGGGCGGCGGCTTCGGCTCCGCCTCCGCCAACACCTGCTTCGTGGAGTCCACGGCCGGCGTCGGCGAGGGTGCCCGTACGGGCCTGGCGAACCTGATGACCGGCGGGCTGTTCCTGCTGGCGCTGATCTTCACGCCGCTGGCGACGGTGGTCCCGTCCCAGGCGGCGACGCCCGCGCTCGTGGTCGTCGGCTTCCTGATCATGGCCTCGAACGTCCGGGACATCGACTGGGGCGACTTCACCGTCGGCATCCCCGCGTTCCTGACGATCGCCTCGATGCCGTTCACCTACAGCATCACCAACGGCATCGGCATCGGCGTCCTGGCGTTCATCGTGCTGCGCACGGCGACCGGCCGCTTCCGGCAGATCCCCTGGCTGCTGAACGCCGTCGGCCTCTGCTTCCTCGTCTACTTCCTGCTCCACCCGATCGAGCAGGCCCTCGGGGCCAAGTAACGGAGTAGGCCCTCCTCGACGTCCGCCTGTGCCTCTTCCTCGCCGCTTTGCCTGTGCCGCCTCCCCTTCCCATTACGGCAACGAATACGGAGAGTGATTAGTTTCCGGCAGAGCGTAGCGGAGGGTGAGGGGGTTCGGGTAGAGGGGCTCCAGTGGGTAGCGGGGCTTCGGGTGGCCGGGACCTGGAGGGCGGTGGCCTTCGGGGGGTGGTGAGGCCTCGGGCGGCCGCGGCTTCAGCGGACCGTGAGGCTTCAGGCGGCCGTGGCTTCAGTGGATGGCGGGGCCTCGGGCGGCCGGGGCTTCAGGTCGTCGGGTTCAGGTGGCCGTCCAGCGCACGCCGAGTTTCTTTGTTTCGTCGACGGAGGAATTGAATCGCTCGTCGAAGTCCTCGCGGATGAGCGTCCGGACGACATAGTCCTGGACGCTCATTCCGCGTTTTGCGGCGTGCTGCCGAATGCGCTCCAGCAGCTCCCCGTCCACGCGCAGGCTGAGCACTCGCGATCCCATACGGACACGGTCCCGCCCCTTCGCGGTCAGGTGTGTCACTTTCGGCCGCGTCCTCACTCATATGGGTGATCCATGGTGGACACCAGCCCCCGCCTTTACTTAGAGAGGGTAATGAGTTATGCTAAAGACCATGCCGGAACTGTCCCACCCCCAGCCAGACGGCCGGGAGGCGCACCCAGATGACGCGGCCGCGGTGAACGCGCTGCGGTCCGCCGTGATGCGCCTGTCCCGCCGGCTCAAGCACCAGCGGGTGGACGAGTCGCTCAGCCCCACCGAGATGTCGGTGCTCGGGACCCTGGCCCGCTGCGGCCGGGCCACCCCCGGCGAGCTGGCCCGCAAGGAGCATGTGCAGCCGCCGTCGATGACCCGCATCGTGGCCATGCTCGAAGCCAAGGGACTGGTCCGGCTCGAACCCCACCCCGACGACCGCCGTCAGAAGGTCGTCACCCAGACGGAACAGGCCGAGGCGATGCTCGAGGAGAGCCGCCGTAGGCGCAACGCCTGGCTCGCCGAGCTGGCCTCCGGGCTGGACGAGGACGAGTGGGCGAAGGTGCGCGCCGCCGCGCCGGTTCTGGAGAAGCTCGCACAGCTGTAGACACCGAGGCCAAGGAGGCGAACCCACTTTGAGTACGGGATCCGGAGCAGACTCCGCCCCCGCACCGAACCCCTACGACGACGACACGCCTCCCGACAAGGCGACCGCGGCCGCGACCACGGCGCGCAAGGGCACGTTCAGCTCCCTGCGCATCCGTAACTACCGGCTCTTCGCCACCGGCCAGATGGTGTCCAACACCGGCACGTGGATGCAGCGCATCGCCCAGGACTGGCTGGTGCTCAGCCTCACCGGCTCGTCCGCCGCGGTCGGCATCACCACCGCGCTGCAGTTCCTGCCGATGCTGCTGTTCGGCCTCTACGGCGGCGTCATCGCGGACCGCTTCGCCAAGCGCACGCTGCTGCTGATCACCCAGTCCGCCATGGGCCTGACCGGTCTGGCCCTCGCCGCGCTCACGCTCAGCGGCCATGTGCAGGTCTGGCACGTCTACCTGGTCGCCCTGCTGCTCGGCCTGGCCACCGTCGTCGACAACCCCGCCCGCCAGGCGTTCGTCTCCGAGATGGTCGGCCAGGCGGACCTGCGCAACGCGGTCAGCCTCAACTCCGCGAACTTCCAGTCCGCGCGCCTGATAGGCCCCGCGGTGGCCGGTGTGCTGATCACTGCGTTCGGCAGCGGCTGGGCCTTCCTCCTCAACGGTCTGTCGTTCGTCGCGCCCGTCGTCGGCCTGCTGATGATGCGGACGGCCGAACTCCACAAGGTCGAGCGGGTCCCCCGCAGCAAGGGACAGCTGCGCGAGGGCCTGCGCTATGTCTCCGGCCGCCCCGACCTGATCTGGCCCATCGTCCTGGTCGGCTTCATCGGCACATTCGGCTTCAACTTCCCGATCTGGCTGACCGCGTTCGTCCACCATGTCTTCCACCAGGGCGCCGGCACATACGCGCTGTTCAACGGCCTGATGGCGGCCGGTTCGCTGATCGGTGCGCTGCTCGCCGCGCGCCGCGCGAGCTCCCGGCTGCGCCTGCTGGTCGGCGCCGCCATGCTCTTCGGCGCCCTGGAGATCGCCGCGGCGCTGTCGCCCTCCTTCTGGATCTTCGCGGCCCTCCTCGCGCCCATCGGCATGGTCGGCCTGACGATCAACGTCACCGCCAATTCGAGCGTCCAGATGGCCACCGACCCGCTGATGCGCGGCCGGGTGATGAGCCTGTTCATGATGGTGTTCATGGGCGGCACCCCGCTCGGCGCGCCCCTCGTCGGCTGGGTCACCGACGCCTTCGGCGCCCGTGTCGGGTTCCTGGCCGGCGGCCTGGTCTCGCTGACGTCCGCGGCCCTCATCGGCCTGGTCCTCGCCCGCGTGGGCGGCCTGCGTCTCCAGGTCGACCTCCGCCGGGGCCACCGGCGCGTCGCGTTCGTGCCGCGGGCCGCGCACCCCGCCCCGTCGGGCGAGAAGGAGCTGGCGCCGGCCGCGTAGGGCCTGCCCATCGGATGACCATCGGACAGCCCCTGGGCAGCAGCCCCTGGCCAGGCCTGCCGGGCAGCCGTGCGGCGGTGGCGAGCGGTGGTGGCGAGCGGGGGCCCGGGGCGGCGTGCCGGGAGCGGTCGGCCGCGGGCCCTGCGCCCCGATCGCCGAGCGGGCCGGGCCGGGCGAGGTCACCATGGGCGCATGGGCAGGAGTGCGGCAGGAGTGCGGCAGAGTACGGCAGGAGTGCGGAGCGTCGGCGGATCGGCGCGGCCGAGGACGTCAGTGGCGGTCGCGTTGCCCGCAGTGGTGTGGAGGACGGGTACGCGGTCTTCCGACCCGGCCCGCCCTGTGAGCCCACCGTCCTCCACGCCCAACGAGACCGGAGAAACGTCCTCCGCGCCCAACGAGACCGGAGAAAGGGGACAGCCGTGGTGGCCATGCGATGGGAGGCGTTCCTGGCGCAGGTTCAGGAGCGCGGTGAGTACGCCTCGCCGCAGGAGGCGGAACGGGCCGCGCGGGTCGTCCTCGCCCTGCTGGGTGCGCATCTGGTGGGTGAGGAGCGGGCCGAGCTGGCCGCCCGCCTGCCGGAGACCTTCGAGCTGATCCTGCTCAATCCGCTGCAGGCCGCCGAGCCGCTGGATCCCGGGCGGTTCGTCCGCGCCACCGCGGCCTGGATCGAGGGGGCCAGCGAGGAGACCGCCCAGTGGGACGCCGGTGCGGTGCTCAGCGTGGTGGCCGACGCCGCGGGTGAGGATCTGATGCGCCGCGTGCTGCTCCAGCTGCCCCCGGGGTTCGACCTGCTCTTCGGCCGCCCCGAGCGGCTGTGAAGCGCCCGGGGCCGCCGCACGGCCCGGGCCCGGCCGCCGCCGTGCGGGCCCGGCCCCGCCGCACGGCGTGGGCCAGACTGGCCGTATGAGACTCTTCGCCGCCGTGCTGCCGCCCGCCGCCGCCCTGGAAGAACTGGCCGTCGAGGTGGCGCGGTTGAAGCGGCTCCCGGCCGCCGACCGGCTGCGCTGGACCGGCCGGGGCGGCTGGCACTTCACCCTCGCCTTCTACGGGGAGGTGCCCGACGAGATCGTCCCCGGGCTGCAGGAGCGCCTGGCCCGCGCCGCCCACCGCCGCGACCCCTACGAGCTGCGGATCGCCGGCGGCGGCCGCTTCTCGGACCGGGTGGTGTGGGCGGGGGCCGACGGCGACCGGCCCGCGATGAGCCGGCTCGCCGACTCGGCGGCGGCGGCCGCCCGCCGGGCCGGTGTGGCCATGGTGGACGAGCACCGCCCCTACACCCCCCACCTCACCCTCGCCCGCAGCCGCACCGGCCATGTGAGCCTCGCCCCGTACGCCGCCGCGCTCAAGGACTTCGCCGGCTCGCCCTGGACGGTGGGGGCGCTCTCCCTGATCCGCAGCAATCCGCCCGTCCCCGGTGTGGCGGGTCAGCAGCCGCGCTACGAGGAGATCGCCTCCTGGCCGCTGGGCCGCTGAGCGCGGCGGTTACGCTCAAAGGGTGGACCCGAAAACGCGTAACCGGATCATGTCCGGCCTGCTCGCCGTGCTGCTCGTCGTCGTGATCGTGGCGGCGGCGGTGCGCTGACGCCTTTGCGGCCGCCGGCGCGCCGCCCGTCCGCCTGCCTCACCGGGCGGATCTCACCGGGCGGATCTCACCAGGCGAAGGCCTCCGGTGACGGCCCCGGCCCGGGGAAGATCTCGTCGAGCGACGTGAGGAGTTCCGCCGGCAGTTTCAGTTCGACGGCGCGCAGCGCGGAGGTGAGCTGGTCGGCGGTGCGCGGGCCGACGATGGGGCCGGTGACGCCCGGGCGGGTCAGCAGCCAGGCCAGGGCCACTTCGCCGGGCTCCAGGCCGTGCTCGGCCAGCAGGTCCTCGTAGGACTGGATCCGGGCGCGCAGCAGGGGGTCGGCGAGGGAGTCGGCCGAGCGGCCGGAGACGGAGCGGGCGGCGCCGCCCTCGCGCTCCTTGCGGATCGCGCCGCCCAGCAGCCCGCCGTGCAGCGGCGACCAGGGGATGACGCCCAGGCCGTAGCCCGTGGCGGCGGGGATGACCTCCATCTCGGCGCGCCGCTCCACCAGGTTGTACAGGCACTGCTCGCTGACCAGGCCGTAGGACCCCCGGCGGGCGGCCGTCTCGTTGGCGCGGGCGAGGTGCCAGCCGGCGTGGTTGGAGGACCCCGCGTAGAGGATCTTGCCCTGCTGGACGAGGACGTCGACGGCCTGCCAGATCTCGTCCCAGGGGGTGTCCCGGTCGACGTGGTGGAACTGGTAGAGGTCGATGTAGTCGGTGCCCAGCCGCCGGAGGCTGGCGTCCACCGCCCGCCGGATGTTGAGGGCGGAGAGCTTGTCGTGGTTGGGCCAGACCGCCTCGCCGTCCGGCGCCATGTTCGCGTAGACCTTGGTGGCCAGTACGGTCTTGTCGCGCCGGCCGCCGCCCTTGGCGAACCACGAGCCGAGGATCTCCTCCGTACGGCCCTTGTTGGCGCCCCAGCCGTAGACGTTGGCGGTGTCGAAGAAGTTGACGCCCGCGCCGAGCGCCGCGTCCATGATCGTGTGGCTGTCGGCCTCGTCCGTCTGAGGCCCGAAGTTCATCGTCCCGAGGACGAGTCGGCTGACCTTGAGTCCGGTGCGTCCGAGCTGCGTGTACTCCATGGTCGTCCAGCCAACGCCTTCGAGTGCGCTCGAAGCAAGCACCGCGAGGGGTCGCGGCCGGTGCCGGGCCAGGTCACGGTGCCGGAACGGCTTGTGGCCGCTGCGGTGTCCGGTACGGGGCGCCCACACCCCAGCCCTGGTACATCGCGTCCGCGAACGCGCCGGCCAGCAGGTGTTCTCCCCACGGCGAGGGGTGCGTCCCGTCGTAGGTGGCGTGTTCGGTCTCCCAGGCGGGCGGCTCGGAGGCCAGCAGCAGCGGGGAGGCGGGGGTGGACAGGTCGGCGACGGCCTTGGCCAGCAGCTCGTTGAAGTACGCGCACTGGGCGCCGAACGCGGCGTCCGCCGCCGCCCGTACGTTGGGTATGACGGGCATCAGCACGGCCCGGATGCGGGGTGCCGCGGTCCGCGCCCGCGCCACGAACTCCCGTACGTTCTCCGCGGTCTGCTCGGCGTTGGTGTAGAAGCCGAGGTCTATCAGGCCGAGCGAGACCAGCAGGGTGTCGGCCTCGTGGCGGTGCACCGCGTCGCCGATCAGCGGCGCCATGTGCAGCCAGCCCTCGCCCCACCCGGCGAGGTGGCGGCGGGCCTGTTCGGGAAAGCCGGGATCGCCGTAGGCGTGCGAGGTGGCGTCGTCTGCGGCGGGTTCATGGAGCGCGCGGCGCGGGCCGACGATGCGGAAGGGGCCGCCGTAGGTCGCGTCCAGGTGCTGCCACATCCGGTAGCGCCATGTGAAATCGCCGGTGCTCCCTATCGTCATCGAGTCACCGACGAACATGATCCTCATCGGGCCATGATGGCCGAGAACCCGGCCGGCCTGGTACGTGACGCTGGCCACGCACCGGTGCGCTGCCCCCGTCCCGCCGCGGGCCGCGGCCCGGGATGGCAGTCTGTGCCCATGCGTTCGCTTCTGTGCGCGGCCGGTGCCGCGGGGGTCCTGTGGGTGGCGGCGGCCGGGCCGGCCGCCGCCGACGAGCCCGACGGCTTCACCGTCGGCGATCCCCGGATCACCGAGTCCAGCGGGCTGGCCGCCAGCCGCGCGCACCCCGGGGTCTACTGGACCCACAACGACAGCGACGACGGCCCGTACGTCTATGCCGTCGACGGCGCCTCCGGCCGTACGGTCGCGCGGATCACCCTGCGCGGTATCGGCTCGCCGCGGGACGTCGAGGCGGTCTCGGTCGGCCCGGACGGCGCCGTGTACGTCGGCGACATCGGCGACAACCTCGGCGGCACGTGGAGCCATGTGTGGATCTACCGCTTCCCCGAGCCCGCGAAGCTGCGCGATGCCGCCGTCACCGCCGCGCAGTTCGACGTGGTGTACGCGGACGGGCCGCGGGACGCCGAGGCGCTGATGGTGCACCCCCGGACCGGCCGGGTCTATATCGCCAGCAAGAAGCAGGGCGGTGGCGGGGCGCTGTACGAGGGCCCGCGGCGCCTGAGCACGTCCCGGGCCAACACCTTCCGCAAGGTCGCGCCGATCGACCTGTGGGTGACCGACGGCGCGTTCTCGCCGGACGGCACCCGGCTGGTGATGCGCAGTTACTTCGGCGCCCGGATCTACCGGTGGCAGGACGGGCGCCCGAAGGACATCGGCAGTGTGGGCGTACCGGTGCAGCAGCAGGGCGAGTCGGTCTCCTTCACGCCCGACGGCCGCACCCTGATGTACGGCTCGGAGGGCGGCGGCAGCCAGGTCGAGCCGGTGGGTCTGAGCGGCGAGCAGCTGCCGGTGTCGGCGAGGGGCTCCGGCGACGGGGACGACCCGGCGAACGGTGCCGGGTCGGCCGACGGCCCGGGCGGGAAGGGGGGTTCGGGATCGGGGCCGAACCCCGGCTTCGTCAAGGGTGCGCTGGTCCTTGCGGGGGCGACGGCGCTGGTGGTGGCCGTGCGGCGGTTGCTGCGGCGCCGCTCCTGAGGGGTTCTTAAGGGGTTTTCAGAGGGCGTCCTCCGGTACCAGTCGCAGTTCGTAGTGCAGTGTCCGCTCCTTCTTCAGGCGGTGTGCCAGCGGCACCAGCAGCCCGTGGATCAGCGGGTACTTGCGGGTCAGTGAGCGCTCGGCGCGCCGGTACTCCCGGGTCTGCGGGTCCAGCAGCCGCACCCGCGCCGTGACGGTGGGTCCGGTGGGCCGGCCCCGCCAGGTGGACGCGCAGAACTCCACCTCCGGGAAGTTCCGCATCCGTTTGGCCTTTCCTGCGCTGCCGTAGGTACGGATGTAGGCGTGGTCGCCGTCGACGGCGATGTTGACCGGTGTGCCGACACCGGTCCCGTCCCGCTTGTACGTCGTCAGCAGAATCGCCCCTTGCCGTTCGAAGGGGGCGAGGCCGGGGCTGGGGGGAGTGGTCATGTCTCCCATACAGGCATATCCGGCCCGTTCCCGTCACGCTCCGGTGCGTCCGTTCGGGGGACGGTCCGCTGGGCCGTCCGGGTGGTTCCGGGCGGCGACGGCCGCTGCGAATCCGTCGAGAAGGGCGGTCAGGCCCAGCTCGAAGACCGAGGTGCCGCCGCCGTGGAAGGTGTCGGGGGCGAGGCCGGCGAGGGCGGGGTAGCGGCCGCTGAGCATGGCCGTGGACAGGACCTGCGCCTGCGCCTGCCAGAACTCCTCGTCGCTGACGCCGGTGCGCTTCTCGGCGAGGGCGGAGTTGAGCTGGGTGCGGGCGGTGCCGGTGACGAAGCCGTCGAGGCAGACCAGGGCGTGGATCTTCTCGCGGTCGGTCAGGCCGGTGCCGGCCAGGGCGCGCAGCGCGTACTCCAGTCCGTCCAGGGCGTTGGGGCCGAGGAGGGGGCGGGCCTGGTCGACCTGGAGCAGCCAGGGGTGCCGCTCGTGCAGCCGCCAGCTGCTGCGGGCGACCGCTTCCAGTGCGGGGCGCCAGCCGGCGCCGGGGTCGGGGTGTGCGTCGGCGTCGAACTCGGCGACCTTGTCGAGCATCAGGTCCAGGAGTTCCGCCTTGCCCGGCACGTAGCGGTAGAGGGACATGGTGCCGACCCCGAGGTCGGTGGCGACCCGGCGCATGGACAGCGCGCCGAGCCCGTCGGAGTCGGCGACGGCCACCGCCGCGGTGACGATGCGGTCGAGGGTGAGGCCCGGTCTGGGGCCGCGGCTGGGCCGGTCGCCCAGGCCCCAGAGCAGCTCCAGGCTGCGGGAGACGTCGCCGCTGCCGCTGTGTTCTGTGGTCGTCATCGTTCCGCCATCCTATGCCGCCGTCGAAAAACTGGGTACGCCGTACGCGCAATCGGGTACGGTGTACCCAGTTTTCGATCCGGAGGGATGTGGCGATGGCTGAGATGGCGATCGGAGTGGGGGCGAGCGCGGCCCTGCGGCGGCCGGCGGCGGGGGCCGCGAGGGCGCTGCCGCCCGGCGAGGTGGTGCTCGCGGAGGGGCTGGAGAAGCGGTACGGGGACAAGCGGGCGCTGGACGGACTCGACCTCGCCGTACGCCGGGGCACGGTGCACGGCCTGCTCGGCCCGAACGGCGCGGGCAAGACCACCGCCGTCCGCGTCCTGGCCACCCTGCTGCGGCCGGACGGCGGCCGGGCCACCGTCGCCGGCCACGACGTGGCGCGCGAGCCCCACCGGGTGCGGCGCAGGATCGGGCTGGCGGGGCAGTTCGCCGCGGTGGACGACATCCTGAGCGGGCGTCAGAACCTGGAGATGTTCGGCAGGCTCTTCCACCTGCGGGTGCGCGAGGCGCGGGCGCGCGCGGCGGAACTGCTGGACCAGTTCGGCCTGGGCGACGCGGCCGACAAGCCCGCCAAGGGCTACAGCGGCGGGATGCGGCGCCGGCTCGACCTCGCCGCGAGCCTGATCCTCGCCCCCGAGGTGCTCTTCCTGGACGAGCCGACCGCCGGCCTCGACCCGCGCGGCCGGGGCGAGGTCTGGGAGTCGGTCCGCGCCCTGGTCGCCACGGGCACCTCGGTGCTGCTGACCACCCAGTACCTGGACGAGGCCGATCAGCTGGCCGACCGCATCTCGGTCATCGACCACGGGCGGACCATCGCCGACGGCACCCCCGCCGCACTGAAGCGGCAGGTCGGCGGGGACAGCGTGCAGGTCGTGCTGCGCGAGGCGGCGGACCTGCCGCGCGCGGAGCGAGCCGTGGCGCGGGTCGCCGCGGGCGGCCTGCGGCCCACGACGGACGAGGACGAACGGCGGGTCGCGGCGCCGGTCAGCAACGGCGTCGCCGCGCTGACCGAGGTCGCGCGCACCCTCCAGGACGAGGGCGTCGGCGTCGAGGACATCGGGCTGCGCCGGCCCACGCTCGACGAGGTGTTCCTGCAGCTCACCGGACGCCGTACGAGCGGACCGGAGGCGGCGGCATGAGCGCCGGCACGGTGTCGCCCGCGTCGTACGACGGCCGCCCCGACGACGGGCCCGCCCGCCGCCTCTTCTGGGCCTTCGCCGACTGTTTCACCCTCGTCCGCCGGTACCTCACCCACCTCGTCACACAACCCGCCAACATCGCCTGGCAGCTGGGCTTCCCGATCGTCTCCGTGCTGCTCTTCGTCTATGTCTTCGGCAGCGCCATGGACGTCGGCGGCGGTGTGGACTACGCGACGTTCGCGATGCCCGGCATGTTCGCCATGACGATGTCCTTCGGCTTCATGAACACCGCGATCATCGTCGTCATCGACCGGGACCGGGGGGTGACCGACCGCTTCCGCTCCATGCCGATGGCGCCGTCGGCGGTCGTCAGCGGGCGCGGGGTCTCCGACGCGATCAGCGCGTGCGTCGACCTCGCCGCGCTGGCCGTGATCGCCGTGGTCGTCGGCTGGCGCCCCCACGGCAGCCCGGCCGACACCGCGGCCGCCTTCGGCCTGCTGCTGCTCCTGCGCTTCGCGCTCAGCTGGGTGGGTGTCCTGCTCGGCCTGCTGCTGCCCAACCAGGAGGCGGCCGGCGGACTCTACGCCGTCGCGATGCCCTTCGGCATGATCTCCAGCGTCTTCACCCCGCCGTCGATGATGCCGGACTGGCTGGGCGCCCTCGCCATGTGGAACCCGGTGTCCTCGACGGCCAACGCGGTCCGGGAACTCTTCGGCAACCCGGCCGCGACCGGCGCCGGCTGGGTGGAACAGCACGCGCTGCTGATGGCGGTGCTCTGGCCCCTCGCCCTCACGGCCCTCTTCCTGCCGCTGGCCGTACGGCGCTTCCAGCGGCTCAGCCGCTGACGGCGCCCTGCCGGGCCGAGACGGCGCACGGGCCCCGGCGGACGATCCGCCGGGGCCCGTGGTCACGCGCAGGGGCTGCTACAGCTGCCCGATCACATGGTCGACGCAGGCCGTCAGCGCCTCGACGTCCGACGGGTCGATCGCCGGGAACATCGCGATGCGCAGCTGGTTGCGGCCGAGCTTGCGGTAGGGCTCGGTGTCGACGATGCCGTTGGCGCGCAGGGCCTTGGCGACGGCGGCCGCGTCGATGTCCTCGTGGAAGTCGATCGTGCCGATGACCTGCGAGCGCTTGGCCGGGTCGGTGACGAACGGGGTGGCGTACTTGGAGTCCTCGGCCCAGCCGTAGAGGGTGCGCGCGGAGGTGGCGGTGCGCCGGACCGCCCAGTCCAGGCCGCCCTGGCCGTTGATCCACTCCAGCTGCTCGTTGAGCAGGAACAGGGTGGCCAGGGCCGGGGTGTTGTACGTCTGGTTCTTCAGGGAGTTGTCGATCGCCGTCGGCAGCGAGAAGAACTCCGGGATGTGACGGCCCGACGCATGGACGGCGCGGGCGCGCTCCAGGGCGGCGGGGGAGAAGACCGCCAGCCACAGACCGCCGTCGGCGGCGAACGACTTCTGCGGGGCGAAGTAGTACACGTCGGTCTCGGCGATGTCGACGGGCAGACCGCCGGCGCCGGACGTGGCGTCGACCAGGACGAGGGAGCCCGCGTCGGCGCCCGCGACGCGCCGGATGGGGGCGGCCACACCGGTCGAGGTCTCGTTGTGGGTGAACGCGTAGACGTCCACGCCCTCCTCGGCCTCCGGGTCCGGGTGGCTGCCCGGGTCGGCGGAGATGACGGTGGGCTCCGCCAGCCACGGCGCCAGCTTGGCGGCCTTGGCGAACTTCGAGGAGAACTCACCGAAGGACAGGTGCTGGGACTTGCGCTCGATCAGGCCGTGCGTCGCGATGTCCCAGAACGCGGTGGAACCGCCGTTGCCGAGCACGACCTCGTAGCCCTCGGGGAGCTGGAAGAGATCGCGTACGCCGTCGCGCACCTTGCCGACCAGGTCCTTGACCGGGGCCTGGCGGTGGGACGTGCCGAGAAGGGAGCTACCGGTGGCGGCCAGGGCGCCGAGCGCCTCCGTACGCACCTTGGAGGGGCCCGCGCCGAAGCGTCCGTCGGCGGGCTTGATGTCAGCGGGAATCTGGATATCAGCCACGGGGGAAGCCTAATCCGTCGCGCTGCGCCCTCCCGCGGCGCGTCCACCCGGTGAGATGACGCACGACCGCAGGGCGGACAGGTCCGGACAGGCCCGGACGGGGCCCGTCCGGGTCACCGCGGCGCGGCGCGGCGCCCGCCGCCACCCGACGCGCGCGCCGAATCCGGCACGCCGCAGGCCTCATGACCCCGCCCCAGTGGGCAGGCTGAGGACATGGCTGATCGCACGGAGAACATCGCTGAGCGTACGGAGACCGAGCGGCGGGACCTGGCGCAGGAGCTGGCGGCCGCGGTGCGCGGGGAGGTCTCGTTCACCGCGGCCGACCGGGCCCTGATGACGATGGACGCGTCCAACTACCGGCGGGTGCCGCAGGCGGTGGTCGCGCCGCGGGACGCCGACGACGTCGCGGCGGCGCTGCGGGTGTGCCGGGAGCACGCTGTGCCCGTGGTGGCGCGCGGCGGCGGGACCAGCATCGCGGGCCAGGCCACCGGCGTCGGCGTCGTACTGGACTTCACCCGCCATATGCGGCGGATCGTGTCACTGGACGCCGCGGCCCGCACGGCCGTGGTGCAGCCCGGCGTGGTGCTGGACGACCTGCGGGCGGCGGCCGCCCCGCACGGGCTGACCTTCGGCCCCGACCCCTCCACCCACAGCCGCTGCACCCTCGGCGGCATGATCGGCAACAACTCCTGCGGCGCGCACTCCGTCGCCTGGGGCACCACCGCCGACAACGTCGGCGAACTGGCGGTGCTCACCTACGGCGGCGAGCCGGTACGGGCCGGCCGCGGCAGCGACGGCACGGGCCGCCCCACCGGACTGCCGCCGCGCCTGCGGGACGGCGTCAAGGCCCTGGTCGACGGGGAACTGGCGCTGCTGCGCACCGGCTACCCCGACCTGCCCCGCCGCATCTCCGGCTACGCCCTGGACGCGCTGCTGCCGGAGGTGGGCACCGACCTGGCGCGCGCCCTCACCGGCAGCGAGGGCACCCTCGGCGTGCTGACCGAGGCGACCGTACGGCTCGTGGAGACCCCGGCGGCCCGCGCGCTGGCCGTCCTCGGCTACCCCGACGAGAGCGCGGCCGCCGAGGCCGCCCACACCCTGCTGCCCCATCACCCCATGACCGTCGAGGGGATGGCCGCCGACCTGGTGGGCGGCGCGGCCGGGCTGCCCAAGGGCGGCGCCTGGCTGTTCGTCGAGATGGGCGGCGCGAGCCCCGACGAGGCCGCCGCCCGCGCCGAGGCGCTCTGCCGGGCGGCGGCCGCGGACGGCACCACCGACCACACCCTGGTCACCGACCCGGCCGGCCAGCGGGCCCTGTGGCGGATCCGCGAGGACGCCTCGGGCACCGCGACCCGGATGCCCGACGGCTCGGAAGCCTGGCCCGGCTGGGAGGACTGCGCCGTACCGCCCGCCCGGCTCGGCCCGTACCTGCGCGACTTCCGCGCCCTGCTCGCCCAGCACGGCCTGCGCGGCACCCCCTACGGCCACTTCGGCGACGGCTGCATCCACATCCGCATCGACTTCGACCTGCTGACCGCCCCCGGCATCCGCCGCTTCCGTGAGTTCTCCTACGACCTGGGCGAGCTGGTCGTCGCGCACGGCGGCTCGCTCTCCGGTGAACACGGCGACGGGCAGGCCCGCGCCGAGCTGCTCCCCAAGATGTACGGCCCCGAGCTGGTCGGCCTCTTCCACCGCTTCAAGGACCTCTGGGACCCGGCCGGCGGCCTCAACCCCGGCATGCTGGTGCGCCCCGCCCGCCTCGACGAGAACCTCCGCTTCGCGCCGCTGCCCAAGCGTCCCGTCCCGGTCGCCTTCGGCTATCCGCACGACGGCGGCGACTTCTCGGCGGCCGTACGCCGCTGCGTGGGCGTCGCCAAGTGCCGCAGCGCCACCACCGGTCCGGGCTCGGCGGACGTCATGTGCCCGTCCTTCCGCGCCACCGGCGAGGAGCAGCACTCCACCCGCGGCCGGGCCCGGCTGCTGCACGAGATGCTCGCCGGCGAGGTGATCACCGACGGCTGGCAGTCGACGGAGGTACGCGACGCCCTCGACCTGTGCCTGTCCTGCAAGGGCTGCCGCAGCGACTGCCCGGTCGGTGTCGACATGGCCACCTACAAGGCGGAGTTCCTCCACCACCACTACGCGGGCCGCCTGCGCCCCGCCGCCCACTACTCCATGGGCCGGCTGCCGCAGTGGCTGCGCGCCGCGGCCCCCGCGGCCCCCCTCCTCAACGCCATCGCCCGCACCCCGCTCGCGTCCCTCGCCACCCGCCTGGCCGGCATCGCCCCCGAGCGCCCGCTCCCGGAACTGGCCACCGAGACGTTCACCCGCTGGTGGTGGCGCCGGCACCGGTCCAGCGGTGAGGGCCGTACGGGCACCGGCCCGGGCCGTACGAGTGCCGACGGGGCCCCGGGCCATACGGGCGCCGACGACGCCCCGCGTACAGGCGGCCCGGGCCGTACGGGGACGGGCGGCGCCCCCCGCACCGGCTCCGGCCCTGCCGTCATCCTCTGGCCCGACACCTTCACCAACCACCTCTCCCCCCAGGTCGGCCGCTCCGCCGTACGCGTCCTGGAAGCCGCCGGCCTGCGCCCCCTCCTCCCGCCCACCGCACCCCTGCGCACCGCATCCGGACCCCGCCCCGGCTTCCCGCCGCGCCGCCACCGCCCGCTGTGCTGCGGGCTGACCTACGTCTCCACTGGCCAACTCGACCACGCCCGACGGGTCATGCGCCGTACGGTCGACGTCCTGACCCCCCTCCTGCGGCCCGGCCGTCCCCTCGTCGTCCTCGAACCGAGCTGCGCCGCCGCCCTCCGCACGGACCTGCCCGAACTCCTCGCGGACGACCCCCGCGCCGCCCGCCTCGCCGCCTCCGTACGCACCTTCGCCCAGGCCCTGGAGGAGCTGGCCCCCGACTGGCAGCCCCCGCGCCTCGACCGCCCGGTCGCCGGCCAGACCCACTGCCACCAGCACGCGGTCCTCGGCGACGCCGCCGACCGCCGCCTGCGCGAACGCGCCGGCCTCACCGGCCGACTGAGCGGCGGCTGCTGCGGCCTGGCCGGCAACTTCGGCTTTGAACGCGGCCATTACGAGGTGTCCGTGGCCTGCGCCGAGGAACAACTCCTCCCCTCGGTACGGCAGTCCTCCCCCGACACGGAGATCCTCGCCGACGGCTTCTCCTGCCGCACCCAACTCGCCCACCTCTCCGACCGCCCGGGCCGACACCTGGCGGAGGTCCTGGCTGAGGGGCTGGAGGGGGAGCGGGAACAGGAGCAGGAGCAAAAGCAGGAGCCGGGGGAGGGGTGAGGCGGGGGCGGCGCGCGCGTATGCGTATGAGCCTGCGTACGTGGCGGCTGCGGGCATCGCAGCCCGCCACCCACCCCCGCCACCCACCCCCGCCACCC
>NZ_JBSFYC010000079.1:0-34121 GCF_053595675.1 Streptomyces sp. NPDC002446
CGCCCCCACCAGCCTTTCCTCCCACCCCCAACGGGAGGGGGCGGGCCGGTGGGGCAGGGTGTCCGGACGTAAAGCGAAGCAGTCCGGACACCCTGCCCCGGAGGACCGCCACCGGCACCCGAAAAGCCCCGCGCAGCGGCACGCAACGCCCGCCGCAGGCGCAACGGCGAGACACCCCCACGGCGGGCCAGCCGATAACGTGGGAAGCAGGCAAAGCGCAGCGGACAGGCGGAAGGGTCACACATGGCCGCACACTCAGCCGCCCCCCTCGTCGTCGGCGTGGACAGCTCGACGCAGTCCACCAAGGCACTGGTGGTGGACGCGGAGACCGGTGTGGTCATCGCCCGGGGGCAGGCACCGCACGCGGTCAGCGGCGGCGAGGGCAGGGAGAGCGACCCGGAGCAGTGGTGGCGGGCGCTGGGCGAGGCGCTGGCGCAGTGCGGCGACGCGGCGCGGCAGGCCTCGGCGGTGTCCGTCGGCGGGCAGCAGCACGGGCTGGTCACACTGGACGCGGCCGGTGAGCCGGTGCGCCCGGCCATCTTGTGGAACGACGTACGCCCGGCGGCGCAGTGCGAGCGGCTGATCGCGGAGCGGGGCGGCCCGCAGGCCTGGGCGGACCGGATCGGCAGCGTGCCGGCGCCGGCGTTCACGGTGGCCAAGTGGGCCTGGCTGCGGGCGAACGAGCCCGCCGCGGCCGCCGCCACCGCCGCGGTGCGGCTGCCGCACGACTACCTCACCGAGCGGCTGACCGGCGAGGCCGTCACCGACCGCGGCGATGCGTCGGGCACCGGCTGGTGGGCGTCGTCGACCGAGTCGTACGACGCGGAGACCCTGGCGCACGTCGAGCTGGACCCCCGGATGCTGCCGCGGGTGGCGCTGCCGGGTGAGGCCGCCGGGACCGTACACGCGGGCGAGCTGCCGCTGCCGCACGGCGCGCTGGTGGCCGCGGGCACCGGCGACAACATGGCGGCGGCGCTCGGTCTGGGGCTGCGCCCGGGCCAGCCGGTACTGAGCCTGGGCACCTCGGGGACGGTCTATGCGGTCTCCGAGCACCGGCCCACCGATCCGACCGGCACCGTCGCGGGCTTCGCCGACGCCCGCGGCGACTGGCTGCCGCTGGCCTGCACCCTGAACTGCACGCTCGCCGTGGACCGGGTGGCGGCGCTGCTGGGCCGCGACCGGGAGGCCGTTCAGGCGGGTGGCGAGGTGGTGATGCTGCCGTTCCTCGACGGTGAGCGGACCCCGAATCTGCCCGGTGCCTCGGGCCTGGTGCACGGGCTGCGGCACGACACCACGGCCGGCCAGCTGCTGCAGGCCGCCTACGACGGCGCGGTGTTCGCGCTGCTGGAGGCGCTGGACCGGGTGCTGGACGGCGCCGCGGCGGAGGTGCCGCTGCTGCTGATCGGCGGCGGGGCGAGGGGCCGGGCCTGGCGGGAGACCGTGCGCCGGCTGTCGGGGCGCCCGGTGGTGGTGCCCGAGGCGCAGGAACTGGTCGCGCTCGGTGCGGCGGCGCAGGCGGCCGGGCTGCTGCTGGGTGAGGATCCGGCGGCGGTGGCGCGCCGTTGGGGTACGGCCCGTGGTGCGGAGTACGAGGCGCGGGAGCGCGACGATGCCGCCCGGCAGCGGCTGGCCGCGACGCTGGCCGACGGCGGGGCGCTGCTGCGGCGCTGACCACGGTGCCGGCGCGTCCCCGACGTCCCCCTCAATTTCCGCGCCCCGGCACACTCTCCCCAGGTCCGAATCGCCTAAACCTTTCCATGGAAAGAGATTTCCATGCCACTCCATCGAGCGATTGTGCCGATAAAAAGAGCCCGACTACGGTCGGTTCGGCGGGCTGCCGCGGAACTGCCGGGAAGGGGGGTTTCGAGGCGGTCGCATCGCACCCTTCGAGGAGATAGGCCGCATTGTGACAATTGCCGATGAATCACTGCCCGGCAGCGCGGAAGAAGCTCCGAATTCCAGCCTGAGTACCACTGCGGCACGGAATTTGGCGACCACCACCAAAACCCCGCCGCAGATGCAGGGAATCACCTCCCGCTGGCTGCTGCGGCTGCTGCCCTGGGTGCAGGTGTCGGGCGGTACGTACCGTGTCAACCGCCGGCTGACCTACACCCTCGGTGACGGGCGGATCGATTTCGCCATCAGCGGCTCCGACGTCTCGATCATCCCCGACGAACTGCGCGAACTGCCCGCCCTGCGGCAGTTCACCGATACCGGGGTCCTCGCGGCGCTGGGCGAGCGGTTCACCCAGCAGGAATACGCGCCCGGTGAGCTGATCGCCGAGGCCGGCACGCCGGACGACCGGCTGGTGCTGATCGCGCACGGCCGGGTGGACCGCATCGGCACCGGCAAATACGGCGAGGCGACGGCGCTGGAGGCGCTGGCCGGCGGCGACCACCTCGGTGACGGGCCGCTCACCGCCGCCCAGGGGACCTGGCAGTTCAGCTATCGCGCGGTGACCCGGGTGACGGTGCTGTCGCTGTCCCGGCAGGCCGCGCAGGAGGTCATCGACCGCTCCCCCGCGCTGCGCGACCATCTGGCGGCGGCCGGCGGGCCGGACAGCGCGCACCCGACGAACGAGAGCGGCGAATCGGCGGTCTCGGTCGCCTCCGGGCACCACGGCGAGCCCGCGCTGCCCGGCACCTTCGTCGACTACGACCTGACGCCGCGGGAGTACGAACTCAGCGTCGCCCAGACGGTGCTGCGCACCCACAGCCGGGTCGGCGACCTCTACAGCGACCCGATGAACCAGGTCGAGGAGCAGCTGAGGCTCACGATCCAGGCGCTGCGCGAGCGCCAGGAGCACGAGCTGGTCAACAACCCCGAGTTCGGTCTGCTGCGCAACGCCGACCTCAAGCAGCGCATCCACACCCGCAGCGGGCCGCCCACCCCCGACGACCTCGACGACCTGCTCGCGACGGTCTGGAAGGATCCGGGCTTTCTGCTCGCCCACCCGCAGACGATCGCCGCGATCGGCCGGGAATGCAGTGCCCGCGGGCTGTATCCCACCGCGGTCGATTTCATGGGGCATTCGCTGCCGTCCTGGCGCGGGGTTCCGATCTTTCCGTGCAACAAAATTCCGGTCACCAAGGACCGGACCAGTTCCATTCTGCTGCTGCGCACCGGCGAGGAAAACCAGGGTGTCGTCGGTCTGCACCAGACCGGAATTCCCGATGAATACGAGCCGAGCCTTTCGGTGCGTTTCATGGGCCTCGACGACCGGGCGATCATCAAGTACCTGGTCAGCGCCTACTATTCGGCGGCCATTCTCGTCCCGGACGCGCTGGGCGTGCTCGAAGACGTACAGATCGGCCACTGAGGCGACGCGCGGAAAGAGACCACGTGTGACCAGGACGGACCGCTTTTCGTCCCGGCAGCACGGCAGCACGTCACGCAGGCACAGCACCGACAGAACAGGTGACCTTTCTCCATGACCACATCGGTGGACCCGACGTCCGGACCGCAGCCCTCCGGGATCGAGCAGAACCGTTCCAGCCTGGACACCGCGGCAGCCCGCAAGCTGGCGACCACGACCAAGACCCCGCCGCAGATGCAGGGGATCTCCTCCCGCTGGCTGCTGCGCGTCCTGCCCTGGACCCAGGTCTCCGGCGGTACGTACCGCGTCAACCGCCGGCTGACGCACACCCTCGGCGACGGGCGGATCGAGTTCATCTCGACCGGCACCGAAGTCCGGGTGATCCCCGCCGAGTTGCGCGAGCTGGCGCCGCTGCGCGGCTACGACGACCCCGCGACGCTGGAGGCGCTGGCCGGCCGGTTCGTCCAGCGGGAGTTCGCCCCCGGCGATGTGCTGGCCCGCAAGGGCGGGCAGACGGACCGCGTCATCCTGATCGCGCACGGCAAGCTGGACCGTACGGGCACCGGCAAGTACGGCGAGGAGACGGCCCTGGGCACGCTGGCCGACGGCGACGCCCTGGGCGCGGCGGCGCTGCTGTCGCCGGACGCGGAGTGGGAGCACTCCGTGCGGGCGGTGACCCGGGTGACCGCGCTGACCTTGTACCGCAGCGATTTCGAGGCGGTGCTGGCCCAGTCGGAGTCGCTGCGGGCGCATGTCGAGGAGTTCCGGGCGGCGCTGGTGCCGGCGCAGAACAAGCACGGTGAGGCGGCCATCGAGCTGGCCGCAGGACATGTCGGCGAGCCGGCTCTGCCGGGCACCTTCGCCGACTACGACCCGGCGCCGCGGGAGTACGAACTCAGCGTCGCGCAGACCGTGTTGAAGGTGCACTCGCGCGTCGCCGACCTCTACAACGGGCCGATGAACCAGCTGGACCAGCAGCTGCGGCTGACCGTGGAGGCGCTGCGCGAGCGCCAGGAGCACGAGATGGTCAACAACCGCGAGTTCGGGCTGCTGCACAACGCCGACCTCAAGCAGCGCATCCACACCCGCAGCGGGCCGCCCACCCCCGACGACCTGGACGAGCTGATCTCGCGGCGCCGTAAGACGCAGTTCCTGCTGGCGCATCCGCGCACCATCGCCGCGATCGGACGGGAGTGGAACGCACGGGGGATCTACCCCAGCACCGTCGAGTTCGAGGGCGCGGCGGTCCGTTCCTGGCGGGGCATTCCGCTGCTGCCCTGCAACAAGATCCCGATCAACCCGGACCAGACCAGCTCGGTGCTGGCGCTGCGGGTCGGCGAGGAGAACCAGGGCGTGATCGGGCTGCACCAGACCGGCATCCCCGACGAGTACCAGCCCGGTCTCTCGGTGCGCTTCATGGGCATCAACGACCAGGCCGTCATCAATTACCTGGTCAGTGCCTACTATTCGGCGGCGGTGCTGGTGCCGGACGCGCTGGGCATTCTGGAGGACGTAGAGATCGGTCACTGACGGCGAGGGGCCGCCGTCCCGGGTGCCGCGCCCGCGATCCGCCGTCAGGGCGGCGGTCGCGGCACCCGGGTGACGACCGATCAGGTACCCCTCTTCGCATCTGACCTGCGCCGTTTCGCCTTTGGTCGAGCCATTGGCGGGGCGGCTACGCCCTTGGCAGGGCATGCCTTGTTGCGCATGATGAACGCATGCATGTGCGTGACATGTACGCGACCACCCCCCTCGGTCCTTGTCAGGAGTTCACATGGCGCACGACCCCTCCCGCCCGGCCCGCCGGCACCTGATCACCGGCGCCGCCGCGCTCGCCGCCTCGGCCGCGCTCACCCCCCTCACGGCCGTCGCGGCCGCCGCCGCGCCACGCCCCCGCACACGGCACGGCGGCTATCCCCCCGTCGAGTGGATCCCGGCGAGCCGGTCCAACTTCACCGCCGCCAACCGTCCGGCGCAGTACCCGATCAACATGATCGTGGTGCATGTGACGCAGGAGACCTACGAGGACACCCTCACGCTGTTCCAGGACCCCGCGCACAAGGCGGCCGCGCACTACGTCGTGCGGTCCGACGACGGCCATGTCGCGCAGTGCGTCCGCGAGCGCGACGTCGCCTGGCACGCCGGCCACTGGAACTACAACACCCGCAGCATCGGCATCGAGCACGAGGGCTGGATCGACGACCCGACGTGGTTCACCGAACCGATGTACGAGCAGTCCGCCCGGCTCACCGCCGCCCTCTGCGACCGCTACGGGATCCCCAAGGACCGCGAGCACATCATCGGCCATGTCGAGGTGCCCGGCACCGATCACTACGACCCGGGCGAGTTCTGGGACTGGGCGCGCTACCTGGAGATGGTCCACGAGGCCTCCTCCTGGCGGCACGCCAAGTGACGGCACGCTCAGCGCGCCGTGCGCAGAAAGCGCTCCAGGCCCGCCAGGTCGTCCGAGTTGAGGTGGTCGACGCCGGCCTCCCGCAGCGCCGTCCAGACCGCCGTACGCGCCGGTCCGGCCACGTCCGGCGTCGCCCAGAAGCGCAGCCGGCGCCGCTCGGCGTGCGCGGCGGCCACCAACTGCCGCAGCCGCTCCCGCTCGTGGCCCGGCATCGGCCCCACGCCCTGCCAGCGGAAGACATCGGTCCAGGACGCGGAGATCAGCGGGGCGAACGACGCCGGGGCCGCGCCGCCCAGGTCCTCGGGCCGGCCGTCGTAGAAGGCGTAGCGCACCCGCTCGGCCTCCATGGGCGGGCGGGCCGCGCGGTCGCCGGAGACCACGGCGGTGACCGGCCCGCCGTGGACCCGGCCGGAGCGGCACACGCTCAGCAGGTCCCGGTAGCGGTGCAGCACCCGCGACAGCGCACGGTAGGCGGGCTCGCCCGCGGACTTGATGTCGATCAGCAGCTGGAGGGTGCGGAGGTGGCCCCGGTAGACCGTGCCGCCGTTGGCGCGAACGCGTCGGCGCAGGGGGTCGAGATAGAGCGCCTCAAGGGTGCGGGCGGGGTCCAGGTCGCTCTCCTCATGGGCCACCAGCAGCCGGCCGCCGACGAGCCAGATGTCCGCCTCCACGCTGCCGAAGCCGTGGTCGAGGGCGTCCAGGAGCGGCCGGGGGTGCGCGTAGTCGTTGTGGGCGTGGGCGTGGCGCAGGGGCCCGGAGCCCGGGGCGCGTACGACGGTGTCACGGGCCGCGGCGGCCGGGGTGAGGCCGGCGGCCAGGAGGGCGCCCAGCGACACGACGGCTGTTCTGCGGGTGTACAGATTCATGACATCTCCGGGCGATAGTAATGCGGGCGCGATGAGCGGCGCGGAGTGAACGTCTTCGGCACCTGGGACAGTTGGCGTGACGTCAGGGGGGCTCGTGAAGCAGCGATTCGGCCGGGTTCGCGCGGTGCTGACGGTAGTGGTGGCGTGGGGTGTGCTGGCGGGCGGCGGGCTGGCGGGCGGGGCTCCGGCCAGCGCCGCGGGCACCACGGTGCGCCGCTTCGATGCCGTGGACGTGGCGCCCGGTGTGTCGTACGGCGAATTCCGGATGACGGTGCCGCGCGGCATCGTGCACGGGCATCTGCTGACGGTCGATCTGGCCGATCCGCGGGTCACGGTCGATCTGCTGTATCCGGGCGTGGTCGGTGCGCGGGAGCCGGTGTCCCACCTGGCCGCGGCGCGCGGCGCGGTGGCGGCCGTCAACGGCGACTTCTTCCACATCACCGAGGCCCAGCATCCGGGTGTGGAGGCGACCGGCGCTCCGGTGGGCCCCGCGGTGGCCGCGGGGCGGCAGCTGAAGGCGGCGGTGCCCGACGGGCAGCGGTTCGGGCCGGTCATGCCGCCCGGCGCCGGCACCGAGGACGTCATCGGGGTCGGCCGTGACGGCCGGGCGCGGCTGGACCGGCTCACGCTGCGCGGCGCGGTGCTCACGCCGGAAGGGGTGTGGCCGCTGCGCGGGCTGAACCAGTACGCGCTGCCGGTGGACGGCATCGGCGCGTACACCGCGCAGTGGGGCCCGGCGTCCCGGGTGCGCGCCACGTGCGGGACGGACACCGACCGGGCGGCGCCGTGCAGCGCGGACACCGCGGAGGTGACCGTCCGGTACGGCAGGGTGATCTCGCTCGACGGCACGCCGGGCAGCGGCGGGGTGGCCGCCGGGAGCGTGGTGCTGGTGGGCCGGGAGGAGGGGGCGCGGCAGCTGCGCAAGCTGCGGATCGGCGAGCCGGTGCGGGTCGGCTACCGGCTCGTCGGGCAGGGGCCGGGGCCGCTGCGGTTCGCGGTGGGCGGCTTCCCGATCGTGCGGGACGCCGAGCCGGTGCCGGGGCTGGACGCCGTCACGGTGGCGGTGCGTACGTCCGCAGGGATCGGGCCCGGGGGCCGGGTGCTGTATCTGATGGCGCTGGACGGGACGGCGGGGCAGGGACGGACCGGCCTGACGGTACGGGAGCTGGCCGATCTGATGGACGCGCTCGGTGCCCGCGACGCGCTGAACCTGGACGGCGGGGGATCGTCGACGCTGGTGACCGGCGACGGGTTCGGCGGGATCACGGTGCACAACCATCCGTCGGGCGGCGCGGAGCGTCCGGTGCCGAACGCCCTCGGGGTCTTCGCCGCCGGGTGAGCGCCCGGGGCCGCCGCCGGCGCCGCGGGCTACGCCGGCACGATCACGGGCGCACGCTGCTCACCATGTCGGCGGCGCCCGACAGGCCCTGGTGGATGTCGGGAGCGAGGCTACTGCTCGCCAGGTAGAAGCCGAGCAGTGCGCACACCAGAGCGTGCGAGAACTTGAGTTTTCCGCTGCGCAGGAAGATCACGGTCAGGATCACCAGCAGCAGCACGACCGAGATGGAAACAGCCATGGGACGCACACCTCCTCATCCGCCGCCCGAACGGGCGGCAAGGGGTGGCCAGTTTGGCGTATTCCGAGGTATGTCCGGTTCGAGGCCCGATGCTCTGTTTGGGTGATCACTGCGGGTTACCGACGGAGAGGCGGCCAGGCAGGGGCGTGACATGGATCACATCACTCCCTGCAACGGAGTATGCGATCCGGCCGTCTTAGCGGCCGACATTCGCCGCCCTCCTCGCCCCGCAGACGGAAAGCCCCATGCGCCAGACCCCCTCCCCCCGCCGCCGGCCGCCCTGGCCGCTGTGCATCGCCCTCGCACTGATCCCGGTGCTCGGTCTCGGCGTGCTCACCGCGTGCGGGGGCGTCGCGGCATCGGCGTCCAAGGGCGATCAGGTGAAGGTGGCGCTGGGCGCGGCGAGCGGGACCAGGACGGTGCAGGCCGGTGACAAGCTGGCGGTGACCGCCGAGGGCGGGGTGCTGACCGAGGTGACGGTCACCGACCCCAGAGGCCGGCGGCTGCCCGGCGGCCTCGGGGACGGCGGGACCGTCTGGACGTCGAGCGTGCGGGCCACGCCGGACACCAAGTACTCCGTCGTCGCCCGGACGAAGAACGCGCAGGGCGACACCGGCGCGACCAAGGAGTCGCTCACCACGGCGCAGGCGGCCAAGCTCAACAAGCTCGTGGTCGACCCCGGCCGGCAGGGCGCCGTGGTCGGCACCGGCCGGCCGATCGCGCTCACCTTCGACTTCCCGGTGACCGACCGGGCCGCGGTGGAACGGCGCCTGAGCATCACCTCCGACGGCGACGCCACCGGTTCCTGGGGCTGGGCCAAGGACGACAGCGGCCGCGACCGGGTGGACTGGCGACCTGCGCGGCTCCCGGAACCGGGCACCAGGATCACGCTGAGGGCGGAACTGAGCGGCGTGGATTCCGGCGGCGGACGCTACTTCGCGAAGGACTATGACCTGAACTTCACCATCGGCCGGACTTGCACCGACTCGGACGCGGCGCCGGTTTGTGGCAAGGTCCACGTGGGTGACCCGCAGGCGGTCACCGCATCCTCCGTACGAGGGAAAGACGGTAGGACCATCGGGATCGGAGACTGGAATGCCGGTGGTTCCGCCGGCGGCAACCCGCCGACGGCAGGGCAACGCCCTCGCGTCGAGCAGCTGACCCCTTTCAGAGCCTAGTGTGACGGAATGAGCACCGTGCAGGACCAGGATCAACTCACGGGGTGGCGGCGCTTCCGGCGCCGCGTCCCCAATGGCTTCGCCATCATCTTCAGCGTGCTGGGGCTCTTCTGTGCCCTGACGGCGCTGATCGGGCCCCTGCGGCGCGGACTCCACCCGGTGATCTACTGGCTGGACACGCTCACCATCCCGGTGGCCCCCAACTTCGCCTACGCGGCGTTCCTCTTCCTGTTGGGCGCGGCGATGACCGCGCGCAAACGCGTGGCGCTGTGGTTCGTCGTCGCCTACATGGTGCTGGTCACCCTCGCCGACGCGCTGTTCCTGGCCGCGGGGTACTGGGAGTTCGCCTTCTCGCTGGTGCTGTGCGCCGGTGCGCTGGTGCTGCTGCTCGTCTCGCACCGCGAGTTCTACGCCATCACCCGGCGCGGTGCGTTCCTGCGCGCCATCGGGGTGCTGGCCGGCGGACTCGCGGCCGCGGTGCTGATCGGCTGGGGGCTGGTGACGCTGGCCCCGGGCACGCTGGAGGCCGGCGGCGGCAACCGCCTGCTGTGGGCGGCCAACCGCGTCTGCGGCGGGCTGGTCGGCGGCCATCTGGTGGAGGGCCATCCGCCGCACTGGATCAGCACCGTCCTCGGACTGCTCGGTGCGCTGGCGCTGCTGAACGCGGCGGCCGCGCTCTTCCGGTCGCAGCGGATGGAGGCCGCGCTGCACGGTGACGAGGAGGCCCGCATCCGGGCGCTGCTGGACCGTTACGGCAGCCAGGACTCGCTCGGCTACTTCGCCACCCGCCGCGACAAGGCCGTGGTCTTCTCCCCCAGCGGCAAGGCCGCCGTCACCTACCGCGTCGAGGCCGGTGTCTGCCTGGCCAGCGGTGACCCGGTCGGTGACCGCGAGGCCTGGACCCAGGCCATCGAGGCATGGCTGGAGGTCGCGGGGCGGTACGGCTGGCAGCCGGCCGTCATGGGCGCCAGCGAGAACGGCGCCAAGGCGTTCGCCCGCAGCGGGCTGGGCGCGCTGCAGCTCGGCGACGAGGCGATCCTGCATGTGAAGGACTTCGACCTGGACGGCCGGGAGATGCGGGTGACCCGCCAGGCCGTCAACCGCGTCGAGCGGACCGGCGCGACCTTCCGCGTACGGCGCCACTCCGCGCTGACCGACGAGGAGATGCAGGAGGTCATCCACCGGGCCGACGCCTGGCGGGACACCGAGACCGAGCGCGGCTTCTCGATGGCGCTGGACCGGCTGGGCGACCCCGCGGACGGGGACTGCCTGCTGGCCGAGGCGTTCGACGGCGACGGCAACATGATCGCGCTGCTGTCCTTCGTCCCCTGGGGCGACGACGGCATCTCGCTGGACGTGATGCGCCGTGACCGCACCGCGCCCAACGGCGTCATGGAGTTCATGGTGGCCCAGCTGTGCGCCCAGGCGGGAGCCATGGGCGTGCGGCGGATCTCGCTCAACTTCGCGGTGTTCCGCTCCGCCTTCGAGGAGGGCGCCCGGATCGGTGCCGGCCCGGTGCTGAAGGTGTGGCGCCGGCTGCTGCTGTTCTTCTCCAAGTGGTGGCAGCTGGAGGCGCTCTACCGCTCCAACGCGAAGTACAACCCCGAGTGGTACCCGCGGTTCCTGTGCTACGCGGACGCCGGCGCGCTGGCCCGGATCGCCCTGGGCTCCGGTATCGCCGAGGGCTTCGTGGACGTACCGAGCCTGGTCACGCTGTGGGGCAAGGGCCACAAGAAGCGGGTGCTGGCCCCGGCGAGCACCGCGGGGCTGCCGTCGCTGGACGAGCTCGGCCTGGTGCGGGCGGCTCCGGCCACCGAGGAGGAGCAGCGCGAACGGGAGCTGGCCGCGCTGCCCGAGCAGGTACGGGTGCGCCACCGCAAGCTGGAGCGGCTGCGGGAGAACGGCACCGACCCCTATCCGGTGGGCGTGGAGCGTACGCACACCCTGGGCCAGGTCCGCGACGAGTACCCGGACCTCGCGCCCGGGACGCGTACCGGCAAGTCCGTCAGCGTCGCCGGGCGGGTGCTGCTCACCCGTGACCACGGCGGCGTGCTCTTCGCGGTGCTGCGGGACTGGTCGGGCGATCTGCAGATCGCGCTGACCCGGGACGTCAGCGGCAAGGAGCTGCTGGACCGCTTCGGTGCGGACATCGACCTCGGTGACCATGTCGAGGCCGAGGGCGAGGTCGGCACCAGCGACCGCGGTGAGCTGACCGTGTTCGTGACCCAGTGGCGGCTGACGGCCAAGTGCCTGCGCCCGCTGCCGGACAAGCGGCGCGGGCTGTCCGACCCGGAGGCCAAGGTCCGCCAGCGCTATGTGGACCTGGTCGTCTCGCCGGACGCGCGGGACAACGTCCGGGCGCGCAGTACGGCCGTGCAGGCGCTGCGCCAGGGGCTGATCGACCGCGGCTACCTCGAGGTCGAGACGCCGATGCTGCAGCAGATCCACGGCGGCGCCAACGCCCGGCCCTTCCACACCCACATCAACGCCTACGACCTCGATCTGTACCTGCGGATCGCGCCGGAGCTGTACCTCAAGCGGCTGTGTGTGGGCGGTATGGAGAAGGTCTTCGAGATGGGGCGGACCTTCCGCAACGAGGGCATCTCCTACAAGCACAACCCCGAGTTCACGATGCTGGAGGCGTACCAGGCGTTCGCCGACTACGACGTGATGCTCGACCTGACCCGGGAGCTGATCCAGGGCGCGGCCATCGCCGCGTTCGGCAGCGCCACGGCCCGCAAGGCGGATGCCGACGGCCGGCTGGTCGAGCACGACATCTCGGGGATCTGGCCGGTCAAGACCGTCTACGGGGCGATCTCCGAGGCGCTCGGCGAGGAGGTCGACGCGGACACCGCGCCGGACCGGCTGCGCCGGCTGTGCGACGCCTCGTCGGTGCCGGTGAAGCCGGAGATGGGCCGCGGCGACATCGTGCTGGAGATGTACGAGCGGCTGGTGGAGGAGAAGACCCAGCTCCCCACGTTCTACAAGGACTTCCCGACCGATGTCTCGCCGCTGACCCGGCAGCACCGCAAGGACCCGCGGCTCGCCGAGCGCTGGGACCTGGTCGCGTTCGGCACCGAACTGGGCACCGCCTACTCGGAGCTGACCGACCCGGTGGAGCAGCGCCGCCGGCTCACCGCGCAGTCGCTGCTGGCGGCCGGCGGGGACCCGGAGGCGATGGAGCTGGACGAGGACTTCCTGCAGGCGCTGGAGTACGCGATGCCGCCGACCGGTGGTCTGGGCATCGGCGTGGACCGGCTGGTGATGTTCCTGACCGGTCTGTCGATCCGCGAGACGCTGCCGTTCCCGCTGGTGCGGCGGCGCTGACGGCGGTCAGCGGGGAAGCACTCACGGCCCGGTGACAGCGGGCGAGACGGCGGAGGCCACCACCTTGCGGGGGTGGCCTTCGCCGTTCGCGGGTACCTGCCACAGGTCGGCGCCGTAGTCCCCGGGCAGGGCGTACAGGAGGGTTCGGCCGTCGCGCCACAGGGCCTGGTCGTCCACGCTCGCCCGCTCGGCGAGCGGCCACTCGCGCCCGCTGCGCAGCTCCAGGACGTACAGCCGCCAGGGCGCGTCCGCCCCTTGGGGCCGTATCCGCTTCTTGAAGGCGATACGGGTGCCGTCCGGGGAGAGCGAGGGGCACTCGGCGTTCTCCCGCACGGCGGTCAGGGTGCGGCGGGTGAGATCGCCGCGGACCAGGTAGGTGCGGCCGCCGGTGCCGAGGGTGGCGTAGAAGGCGGTGTCGTCGGCGGCGAAGGTCACGCCCCAGAAGTTGTGGTCGACGGCCTCGTGGCGGCGCCCGCCGACCAGGACGGTGAAGTCCTCCAGGTTGTCGTGGAGGGTGCGGGTCCGGGTGTCGTAGATCGCGGTGCGGGTGGAGAAGGCGCCGCCCGCGTAGGAGTCGCCGCTGACGAAGACCGTCCAGGCGATGAGCCGGCCGCTGGGTGAGACCCGGGCGCGGGTGGGGATGCCGGGCACCGGGAAGCGCCGTACGGGCTTCATCCGCGCGTCCAGCACCACGGCCTGGTGTCCGGGCACCACTCCCCCCGTCGCCCGCAGGCAGATGCCGGTGCCGGCGGCGGCGTGGAAGCGCAGGCAGTCGTCGGGGCCGGCGGTGCGGACGGAGCCGGGGGCGGACAGCGGAACGGAGGCGAGGTGGTCGCGCTGCGGCCCCCACGCCAGGTTCCGGAAGATCAGGCGCCGGGAGCCGCCGAGGTTCAGTTCGCCCTCCCGTACGGCCGGCCGGCCCGCCCGGTCGTGGTCGCGCTCGGCGGCCCGGTCGGCGGCGCGGCCGACCGCGACGGCCGCGGCCGCGGCGAGCAGGGCGGTGACCGCCAGGAGGACCACGGTCCGCCGGTGGGCGGGCCGCGGCGGGGCCGGCGTCATGGGGCGGCCTTTTGGTTCAGGAGCAGGGCGCCGAGGGCGAGGGCGGCGCTCAGGAAGACGGCTGCCGCGGCCAGCGCGGTGGCGGGGCCGGTGGCGGTCCAGGCCGCGCCGAAGAGGACCGCGGCGGCGAAGCGGCCCACGGCCTGGCCGGTCTGCACCAGGGCCAGTCCGCTCGCCCGCAGCTCCGGCGGCAGCAGCGGGGCGGCGGCGGCCATCAGCACCCCGTCGGTGGCCGCGTAGAAGACCCCCAGCAGGAGGAACAGGGCGGCTGTGGCGGGGAGTCGGGCGCCGGACGGAGCGAGCGGCAGGAGGTAGGCGGCGAGCAGGGCGCCATGGCCGGCGAGGAAGACCCTAAGGTGCCCCACCCGGTCCGCCAGGCGGCCGACGGGCAGCGCCAGCAGCAGGAAGGCCGCCGCGGTGCCGACCGGCAGCAGCGGGAACCACTGGGCTTCGAGGTGATGGCGCTGCTGGAGGACGAGGTAGAGGAAGGCGTCGCTGAGGGTGGTGGCGCCCAGGAGGACCGCGGCCAGGCTCAGCCGGGGGATGCCGGGGGTGGCGGCCAGCGTGCGCAGCACCCGTACGGCACCCGGCCGGGGTGTCCGTGTGCGGCGCGCGGACCTGGGCGGCCGGGGTTCGCGCACGTACAGGGCGAGCAGCAGCACGCCGAACGCCGCGCAGCAGAAGCTGACCTGGAAGACCGCGTCATAGCCGTCCCGGGCGGCCCACAGCACGGCGAAGGCGGCGAGCGGGCCGAGCAGGGCGCCGGCGGTGTCCAGGGCGCGGTGCACGCCGAAGGCGCGGCCCTGCTCCTCGGGGGTGGTGGACAGCGAGATCAGCGCGTCGCGCGGGGCGCTGCGCAGCCCTTTGCCGGTGCGGTCGGCGGCCAGCACGGCGCCGACCGCCCAGGGTGTGGTGACGGCGAGCAGGCCGAGCTTGCAGAGCGCGGAGAGGGCGTAGCCGGTGCCGGCGACCAGCTTGCGGCGGCGGGTGCGGTCCGCCGCGTAGGAACCGGCGAGCCGCACGAGGGCGGTGACGCCCTGGTAGACGCCGTCGAGCAGGCCGAAGGCGAGCGGGGACATGCCGAGGCCGGCGACGAGGTACAGCGGCAGGACCGCGGTGACCATCTCCGAGGAGACGTCCGTGACCATGCTGACCAGTCCGAGGGCGATGACATTGCCCGCCACGGCCCCGCGGACGGCCGGCCGGTCCCGGGCGACGCCGGACGAGGCGTCGGCGGCGCGGCTGGACGAGAGGTACACGGACGTCTCCTCGTGCCGTGGGTCAGAACCAGTTGACGGTGAGCGGGAAGGCCGCGGTGGCCGTGGCGTTCGCGGCGTCGGTGGCGGTGGCGGTGATCTGGAAGGTGCCGGTCTGCCAGGGCCTGCCGGTGATGCGGCCGCCGGCCGGGTCGGCGGCCAGGCCCAGCGGCAGGCCGGTGGCGCGGTAGCCGATCGGGGCCTTACCGCCGGTGGCGGTCAGCCGGACGGTGCAGTCCTGGCCGAAGCGGCAGGTCTGCGGGCCGGGGGCGGCGAGCCTGAGGTCGCCGCCGGGCGGCTGGGTGCCGGTGTCGAACACCTCGGTGACGGGGGTGGCGGTGGCCGCGTTGCCCGCGTGCCCGGTGCCGTACATGTCCTCGAAGGTCCGCAGCAGGCTGTAGTGGTTGTACGCGCCGCTGACGCTGCCCGGTTTGACGTGGGCGCCGTGGAAGACGGTCGCGATCTGGTTGGAGCCGAGGTAGTTGTCCTCGTCCCAGGTCAGGACCAGCAGGCTGTTGTGGGCCTTGGCCCACTCGGCGTAGGAGGCGAGGTTGTTCCTGGTCCAGGTGTCGCCGCTGCCGACGGCGCAGTCGTGCATGTCGTTGCACATGTCGGGGACGACGAAGGACAGCGTCGGCAGCTTGGTGAAGTCGTCCTTGGGGAACTGCGCGAAGGTCTTGCCCGTGTTCACGGGCACGTTCCTGAAGGCGAACCACGGGTTGTGCTTCTGCGCGTAGCGGCCGCTGGAGCAGGTCGTGGAGCCCTCGGCGGGCAGGCCCTCGTTGTAGCTGGCGAAGGTCTTGCCGGCGGCGATCAGCTCCTGGCCGAGGTTGGGGGCGTCCATCGACTGGGCGGCGTAGCAGCCGTCGCCGGTGATGCCCTGGGTGGCGCCGGAGAACAGGTTGAAGTAGTTCGGCTGGCTGGGGTGGGTGAGCGCCTTCATGCCGGTCAGGCTGGCGCCGCCCTGGGCGAGTTGGTTGATGTAGGGGGCGTTGGCGCTGCCGATGATCTCGCCGTACTGCTTGTTCTCGAAGACGACGATCACGACGTGGTCGTAGGACGGCAGCGCGGCCTCGGCGGTGGTGCGGGCCTCGGCGGTGGTGGCGGCGACGGTCAGAGCGAGCGCGCCGAGGGTCGCGGCGAGCGCTCTGCGCAGGCGGTGGGCCGGGGGTTTCATCGGGTCTCACGCTCCTTGTCGGGGGGCGGGGGCGGGGGGTGGTCTTCGGTCCGCGCGGCGGGCGGCGTCCGCGAGGGCGATCCGCAGGAAGCGCGGTACGGGAAGTCCCCGGCGGGCGAAGGCGCCGGCCACCGCGGCCCGGACCGTCCGGCGCCGGCCGGGCGGCATCAGCAGCAGCACGCTGCGGCCCGGCCGCTTCCCCGGCCACCAGGCGGACCGGGCACCGGCGCGCAGCGCCTCCCCGGCCGCGAGCGCGGCGATGGCCGCGGTATCGCCGTGCGGCCGCGCACCGCCGGCCGGGGCCGCCCGGACCGTCACCAGCAGCAGGCAGGGATCGCTCCCGCCGTCGTGGGTCCGCAGCAGCCGGTGGGTGCTGCCGTCGGCCGCGAGGAGGTGGCCGGGCCGGGCCAGGAGCACGGCCCGGCGCAGCGCGTCGTCGCCGGGCACGGCCGCGCTCAGCAGGTCCCGCAGCCGGTCGCGGGTGGCCGGGCGATCGCCCGGACCGGCGCAGACGTCCGCGACGGCCAGGGCGGCCGCGCACTCCAGGGGTTCGGCGACCGGCAGCCCCACGGCGTCGGGCAGGGGGGCGTTCAGCTGCAGATCGGCACCGCCCCGGCCGACTCCGGCGGCGGCGAGTGCGCGCAGCGCGGCGTACGGGCGGGCCGCCCAGGCGGGGGCGCGGGCGGCCGGTCCGGTGAGCGGGAGTTCGGCGCTCTCTGCCGGGTGGTTGAGCGAGCCGCAGCGCAGCATCCCGTCGGTGCGCGGGGCGACGGCCACCGCGGTGTGCCGGTCGGCCGCGGCGACCCAGTCGGTGCGTGGCGCGATGCCGGTGGGCGGCGGGCCGGGCGGGACGGCGTGCGCGGTGAGGTGGAAGGCGTACGGGGCCTGCCAGACGGCCTCGGGCGGGCGCCCCCAGGCCGTGGTGAAGCCATGGGCGAGCAGCCGCAGCACGGGGTCGGCCGCCGGGCTCCGGGCCAGGTCCGGCGCCGTCATCCCAGCTCCTTGCGGGCGAGCAGCCGGTAGGCGTTACCGCCGTCGGTGGCGTGGGCGACCGCGGTGCGCAGGGCGTCGAGGACGGCCGCGGCGCCGTAGCAGGGCAGTGACAGCAGCTGTACGGCGCTCCGGGCGGCGCGGCGGGCCGGGGTGGCGGGGACGGTGGCCCAGGGGGCGTTCGGGTCGGGGGTGAGCCGGTTCGCGGTGAGGGCGACGGCGCCGATGAAGTCGGCGTTGGCCTGGTGGGCCGCGCCGTGCTGCTCGGCGAGGACGGTGAACCCGCGGTCCGTCAGGGCCTGTTTGAGGTTGCGGACCGGCATGAGGTGCTGGTGCTGGGGCTGGAACCAGGGCAGCCAGTGGGCGCCGAGCAGCCGGCCGATCCGGGCCTCGGGGTCGGGGAGCTCGATGAGCAGATGGCCCCCGGGGGCCAGGACCTTGACGGCCGCGTCGAGCTCGGCGAACGGGTCCCGGGTGTGTTCGAGGTAGTGGTGCATGCTGACCGTGTCGTAGCGGCCGGTGAGCCGGTCGGCGAGGTCGGGGAACTGCCCCTGGTAGGCGGCGTCGATCCAGCCGCGGCGCTCGGCCTCGTGCACGCCCTCGCCCATGTCCAGCCCGTCGAAGCGGGTGTGGGGCCATACGGAGCGCGCGGCGTTGCAGAAGTGCCCGGCGGCCGTACCGACGTCGAGCCAGGCCCTGGGGGCGGTGAAGGGCCGCAGCAGTTCGGCGCGGGCCCGGTAGGTGCCGTTCATCCGGCCGAGCAGGAGGGCGGCGCCCTCGCCGCCGAGGCCCTCGTAGAAGTCGCGGTAATAGAAGTCGAGTCCGTCCTGGGTGAGCCGGGGGTTCTGGAAGATGTGGCCGCAGCGCCGGCACTCTTCGAGGGTGAAGCGGCCGGGCTTGCCCTGGAGCAGGTCGGGCATGCGGACGCGTACGGCGAGGTCCGGTGCCGAGCACCAGGGGCAGTCGGTGCGCCGGGGCTCGAAGAACCGGTCGGTGCCGTCGGCGAGTTCGGCGGTGTACGCGGCGCGCCGCGCCGGGGCGTCGGCCGCCCCGGGCGCCTCGGCGGGCGGTGTCGCGAGGGTGCGCAGCGCGGACGCGAGGGAGCGCAGGGGGCGGGCCGCGGTGGCGCGGGTCAGGTCGGCGGGGCGCAGCCGCCGGGCGGGCGCGACGGCCAGCACGGGCTGGAGCCAGTAGAGCGCGGCCGCCGCGGCGCCCCAACTCGGTGCGGAGACAAGGCACTTGAGCAGCAGGGCGAGTCCGGCGAGCTGGGCGGCGGACAGCAGGGCGGGCGGCAGGCCGCGGGCGCGCAGCTCGTCGCCGCGCCGGGCGGGGTCGGGTGGCGGCGCCGTCAGACCGGGGGCGACGGCCCAGCCGGTGGCGTCGGGGGCGTACTGCTTGAGGTCGGCGAACAGGCGCAGCAGGTCGGCGGCGGAACGGGGCGGTGCCTCGGCGCGGCGGTCCGGGAGCCCGGCGCGGCGGTGGACCTCGTCGGCGACCAGTACGGCGTGTCCGGCGCCGTGCCCCGGCGCGCCGCGGTCGGCGCGGTGTGCCGCGGGGTCGAGCAGCCGCAGCAGGCCGAGGGCGCTCTCGGTGTCCAGCTGCGCCGGGATCAGGTCCACCACGCGCAGTCCCTCGCGTGCGGCGTGGGCGGCCGCGGCGCACAGGGTCTCCGCGTCGGCGGTGACGCCGGGCGCGGTGATCAGGTGCCAGCCCGGGAGCGGCCGCGCGGTGTCGTAGGTGCCGTGCGGGTCGAGCACGGGCAGCGCGGCGAGCCGGCGGCGGGCGCGTACGGTGCCCGCGGCCAGCGCCACCACCGCGGCGGCCGCCGCCGCTCGGGTACGGGCTCCGGAACGGTGCGCTGGTGCCATCTGCCTCACGATCCCTTCTCGGACGGGTGCGCGGACTCGGTGCGGGTACTGGTGCCGGCGGGGCCCGGGCCGGCGCCGGGCGGCAGTTTCTCCAGGCGGTCGGCCGCGGCGGCGGCGCCGCCCGCCGCCGCGAACGACGCCTGGATGCGGCGGGCCGCGCTGCGGTGGGACGGGTCGTCGAGGACGGCCGTCAGGGCCTGGCGCAGCTCGTCCGTGCGGGCCCGGCCGAAGCGGACCCGTACTCCCGCGCCGGCCTCGGTCACCTGGCGGGCGACGATCGGCTGGTCGTCCCGGACCGGCGCCACGACCAGCGGCAGCCCGTACGCCAGCGCCTCGCACACGGTGTTGTGGCCGCCGTGGCACAGCACGGCGTCGAGGTGCGGCAGCAACTGGAGCTGGGGGACGTACTCCTGGTGCAGCACGTTCGGCGGGAGGGGCCCGGCGAGGTCACCCGGGGCGGCCACGATCAGCTGGGCCCGGTCCTCCAGGGCGGCGGCGGCGCGCAGCACCGCGGGGTAGAAGTGGGCGCCGGCCGCGCGGTTGAGCGTGCCCAGGGAGACGAGTACGCGGGCGCGCCCGGGGTCCAGCCGGCGCCAGGGGAAGCCGGCGGCGGGCGGGCGGGCGCCGAAGGCGGGTCCCACGAAGGCGTGGTGCGGGCCCGGGGGCACCTCCCCCATGAGTTCGGCCGTCGAGAAGACCAGCACGAGGTGCGGCGAGAAGCGCGGGTCCCAGCCGGCCGGTGCGCCGCAGTCGGCGAGCAGACCGGCGATGCGCCGCGCCACCCACTCCCCCACCTTCGGGAAGCCGTCGAACGGCCCGGTGAACTCCGCCGAGGTGGTCGCCGAGGTCACCCACGGCAGCCCGCACCGGCGTGCCACCAGGGGCCCGGCGAGGGCCTGTTGGTCCGCCACCAGGACGTCGGGGGTGAAGGCCTCGACGGCGGAGTGCACCCCGGGGAGCATCGCGTGGGCGAGCGGGATCAGTGCCTCCTCCCACAGGAACCGCAGGGCCGCGACACCGCGCAGATCGCGCCAGCGCCGCCGCAGTACGTCGTAGCCGTCGGCCGCGCCCCGGCCTCCCGCCGGGTACAGCCGGGCGCCCGCGGGCAGCAGGGGCGTCAGCGCCGCGGCGGGGCCGGTCCAGGCGACCCGGTGTCCGCGTGCGGCGAGTTCGGCGGCGACGGCCAGCGTGGGGTTGACGTGCCCGGTCAGCGGCGGGACGGCGAACAGGACTCTCATCCGGCCACCGCCCCGGCCCGTACGCGCAACCGCTCCAGTACGGCGCCGCACAGCCCTTCGGTGGCGTCGTTGAGCACGGCGTGCCCGACGCCCGGCAGCACACACAGCTCGCAGTCGGGCGCGTAGGCCGCCAACTCCCTTGCGCCCGGCAGGAGTTCGGAGTGCTCTCCGTATACGGCGAGGACCGGGCGGTGCAGCCGCGCGAAGTCGCGGGCGGTGAAGGCCGGGGCGGCCGCGATGTCCTCGATCAGCGTGGTGTGGTTGAGGAGGGCGTCGGCGCCGGCGGTCAGCCGGGCGTGCTTGCGCCGCCCGAGCGCGGTGAGCTGCGCGGTCGTCCGGCCGTCTTCGAGGCCGAGGGCGGCCACGGTGAGGGTGTCGGTCATCTCCTCGACCCAGCCGCCGGTCAGCGGCGCGTCGATCAGCACGAGCGAGGCGACGAGGTCGGGCCTGCGCAGCGCGGTGTGCAGGGCGAGGGCGCCGCCGTAGCTGTTGCCGACCAGGTGGACCGGGCCCCGGTCGGGCGCCAGGGCCGCGAGCAGCGCGCCGAGGTCGGCCACGGCGGTGTCCCGGTCGTAGCCGGTGGGCGGGCGTTCGCTGCGTCCGTGCCCGCGCTGGTCGTAGAGGAGCACCTCGTGTCCGGCGTGCGAGAGGGGACCGGCGAGGGTGCAGTAGAAGCTCGACAGGTTGTCCATCACGAGGCCGTGGAGGCATACGACGGCGGGTCCGTCGGGCCGGGGTCCTGCGCCCCGGGCCGGCAGCCGCTGGGTGTGCAGGCGCAGTCCGCCCGCGTCGGTGTGGGCCATGGCGCGCTCAGCCCGCGCAGGCCTGGTCGGCGGTGGTGACCCGGTCGATGTGGGCGGCGAGTTCGCCGACCGTCATGGCCAGGATCTGGTCGATGTCCTTGTCGGCGAGGAGGCCGAGCAGGTCCACGGCCGTGCCGTAGCGCTCCTGCAGCAGTTCGGCCAGGGCGACGAACTCGATGCTCTCCAGGGCCAGATCGTCGTTGAAGGTGGTCGCTGCGGTGATCTCCCCGACGACGAGGATCTCGTCGCCGACGACGCGCACCAGCATGTCGGTGATCTCGTCCAGGATCGGCCGGATGCGCTCGGGTGGGGCGTCAGCTGCCATGGGTGGCCTCCGTGGGGGTGAGGGTGTCGGTGCCCGTGCGGTCCTCGGGACCCGGGCCGGTCCAGGCGACGACATGGCGCACGGACCGGTCGTGGACGGAGTCGAGGCGGACCAGGTGCTCCCGGCCGTCCGGTGAGACCACCAGGAGCGCGCCGCCCGGCGCGGAGACGACGGCGCACTCCCGCGCCGGGACGGCCGGGCCGGTGCCGGTCGCCCCCGCCGCGGCCTGCTTGGCGCACCACAGCGCGGTGAGCCGGTCGGCGCGGCCGCCGTCGGCGGGCGCCTCGCCCTCCAGGAGCCGGTCGGCCAGGAGCCGGTCGGCCAGGCGGCGTTCGGCCGGGGTGAGGGCGAGCCGCTCCAGCGCCCGCGGGTCGTCGGTGACGGTCTCGACGGCGATCCCGGCGGGGCCCGGCCGGTGGGCGAGGGCGACGGCGATCCGGTCCCGGTGGGCGAGGGAGAGGTGGATGCCGTCGGCGAGCGGGCCCTCGGCGCGGGGGCGGCCGTCGACGTCCTCGCCGATGGGCACCTCGACGGGGAAGACCGGCCCGGCTCCGGACTCCCACAGCAGCTCGCGCACCGCGTCCTTGGCGGCGATCCGGCCCAGCAGCCAGGCCGCGCGGGTGCGGGGCGCACAGCGTTCGTAGCGGTCGCGTTCGGCGGCGCCCAGATAGCGGCGCATGACCAGCTCCTGCGAGGCGGGGTCCGGCCAGCGGCGGCGGGCCAGGGTCCAGCCGCCGGGCCGGGGTTCGCCGATGCCGCACACCTCCGGGGTGAACTTCATCGGCCACACCCGCTCGTCGGCGGCGAAGCGGCGGTACGTCCAGCCCTCCAGGTGCGCCCATACGCCGCCGTCGGCGCCGCGCAGCTCGACGTCGCCGCGCACCGAGCCGGGGCGTACCTCGCGGATCCGGGCGGTGGCCGACAGCAGCGCGCCCTCGCGCGGCGGCGGGCCGTAGAGCCGTACCCGCTCCAGGGACGCGGGGAAGACCAGCCGGTCGCCGGTGAGTCGCAGCTGCATCCAGTGGCCGAGGAGCTGGCCTGCGGCGTCCAGGAGGGCGCCGGGTGCGGGCAGGGCGCGCAGCGTGCCGCGGATGCCGTCGGCGGCGAGCGCGGTGACCTCGTGGACCCCGGCGAACGCCGGGCCGTGGAACATCCACCGGTCCCGGTAGAGGGCCTCCGCGCTGACGGGTGCGGCGCTCGGGGACGTCAGCGGTGTGGGGTCGGGGGGCGGCGGGGCCGGGTGGCGTGCGGCGAGGTGGACGGTGACGGCGGCGTGGTCGCCGAGGCGCACCCGGACCCGGCCGGGCCCGTCGGGGGCGCTGGTGATCGTCAGGTCGAGGGGCGGGGCGACGGGCAGCCAGCGCAGCGCCCGTACGTCGGAGTAGCCGGTGACGGTGTGCCCGGGGCCGGCTTCGCGGGCCGCCTCGGCGGCCAGTTCCAGCAGGGTGGTCATGGGGACGACGGGGAAGCGGTCGGCGGGCTCGGGCCAGCCGTCGGGCTGGAGGTAGACGCAGTGGTCGCGGACGTACGGGAGGGTGTCGAGGGAGAGCCGGCGCACGGTGCGGCGCGGGCCGGGGCGTGGCGCCTGCGGGGCGGCCGCGGCGGCCAGCGCGCGGCTCGCGGCGGCGGTCTCGGCGAGGACGGCGTCGAAGGCCCGCCGGACGGGGTCGGTGGCGCCGGGCGGCGGCGGGGGCGGTGCGGCGGCGGGCGCGGGGAGCGGGGTGCGCGGGGACCCGGCGCCGAGGCGGACGAGCGGGGAGCCGAGGTCGAGCCGGACCGTGGTGTGCGCCCGGGTGCCCGCCCCGGCGGGCCGGGCGAGCCGGTCCCAGCGGGGGCTGAGCCCCTCGGTCCACAGCGCGGCGGCCACCCGGCGCAGCTGTCCGACGCCGGCCCGGCGGGGGTCGGCCGCCGCCACGGCGAGGTGCTCCCGGCCGTGCAGGGTGTCGGCCACGAAACCGGTGAGGCTGCCGGCTCCGGCCTGGACGAAGGCGCGGACGCCCGTCGCGTACAGCCGTCTGGTCAGTTCCTGGAAACGGACCGGTTCCAGCAGGTGCCGGAGCACCAGCCGGCGGACGGCGGACGGGTCGTGCGGGAAGGGGGCGGCCGTGGTGGCCGACCACACCGGCAGCTGCGGGTCCCGGAGCGGCAGGGCGTCGAAGGCGGCGCCGGTCTGGTCGAGGTAGGGCGCCCACATCGGCGTGTGGAAGCCGGAGCGGAAGGGCATCTCCTGGGCCCGTACGCCCTGGGCGGCGAGTCTGCGTACGGCCTCGGCCAGCTGCGGCGGCGCTCCGCAGATCACCGACTGGTGCGGGCAGTTGTCATGGCTGACCGCGACCCGCTCCAGGCCCGCGAGCGCCGCGGCGGCCTGCTCCGCACCGCAGCCCAGGGCCGCGTAGACCAGGTCGGGCACGGCGAGGGAGGCCGGCCGCAGCGAGTCGAGGAAGGTGTCCACGGCCTGCGGCGGATACATGCCGGCGACCACCATGGCGGTCCACTCGCCGAGGCTGTGCCCGGTCAGCAGGTCGGGGACGACGCCCAGTTCGGCCAGTGCGCGGGCGAGCAGCCGGCCGGTGGCGATGCTGTCGACGGCCCGTTCGATCAGGCCGCTGCCGCCCGAGACCCGTGGGCGGGGCAGCGCCAGGTGGTCGGCGACCTCGTCGACCCGGGGCGGCGGCTCGGCCTCCAGTCCGGGGAAGACCAGGGCCAGCCGCGCCCCCGGCTGCCCGGCGTACGGCCCGAACTGCGGGCTCGGCGTGAACCAGATGTCGCCGCGGCCGCGCCAGGGCCGGCCGCGGGCCAGGATCCTGGCGGCCAGGGCACGGCGCTTGGGGGTGGGGTCGAACAGGGCGAGCCGGCAGGGGGCGTCACCGGGCGGGGCCGCCTCCGCCCCGTCCGCGTCCCTCATCGCCCGCCCCAGCGCGTCCGGTGTGGGCGCGGCGAGCAGGACGGTCCGCTCCGGCTCCGTCACCCGCAGCGGAGCGCTGCGCGGTGCGGGCGGCGGCGCGCCGGGGCTGCGGCGCCCCGGCGCCTCTTCCAGGACCGCGTGGGCGTTGATGCCGCCGAACCCGAAGGCGCTGACGCCCGCCCGCCGGGGCTGCGGCCCGGCGTCCCAGGGCTCCGCCCCGGTGACCGGGCGCATCCGGGTGCGGGCCAGGCCCTCGTGCGGTTCGTCCAGGTGGAGGGTGGGCGGCAGGGTGCGGTGGTGCACGGCGAGGGCGGCCTTGATCAGCCCGGCGATGCCGGCGGCCTGCATGGTGTGGCCGAGCATCGACTTCACCGACCCCAGGCCGACCGGCGTACGCCCCTTCCCGGCCGGCCCGAACACCCGGGCCAGGGTGTCCAGTTCCGCCGCATCACCGACCGGGGTGCCGGTGCCGTGCGCTTCCAGCAGCCCGAGCGCGGCCGGGTGCGCCGGATCGAGCCCGGCACCGCGCCAGGCCTGCGCCAACGCGCTGACCTGGCCGTCCACCTGGGGGTTCATCAGACTCGACGCCCGTCCGTCGCCCGCCACCCCCACTCCCCGGACGACCGCGTACACCCGGTCGCCGTCGCGCTCGGCGTCGGCCAGGCGCTTGAGCAGGACGACGCCGGTGCCCTCGGAGAGCAGGGTGCCGTCGGCCCGGCGGTCGAACGGGCGGATGCGCTCGGTGCGGCTGAGCGCCCGCAGCTGGGTGAAGACGCTCCACAGGGTGGCGTTGTGGCAGTGGTGTACGGCGCCGGCGACCATCAGGTCGCAGCGTCCCGCGGCCAGCAGGGCGGCGGCCTGGTCGACCGCGAGGAGCGAGGAGGCGCAGGCGGCGTCGAGGGTGTAGGCGGGGCCGCGGAGGTCCAGCCGGTTGGCGGTCCGGGCGGCGGTGAAGCTGGGCACCAGGCCTATGGAGGCCTCCGGCTGTTCGGGGCCGAGGCCCGCCCGGAACGCCTCCCGGACCGCGGCGATTCTCGACTCCCCCAGTTCCGGGGCGAGTTCGCGCAGGGTGACGGCGAGCTGGTGGGCGGTGCGGACCCGCTGGTCGAGCCGGGCGGTGGCCGCGCCCATGAAGCCGCCGCGGCCGAGGATCACGCCGATGCGGGAGCGGTCGGCGGGCAGCCGCTCCTCGCCGCCCGCGTCGGCGATGGCCTCGGCGACCGCGCGCAGGGCGAGCAGCTGGTCGGGCTCGGCGCCGGCGACGGCGGCGGGCATGATGCCGAAGCGGGTGGGGTCGAAGACGGCCGGCTCGTCCAGGAAACCGCCGCGCCGGCAGTAGAAGCGGTCGCTGCGGGCCGGGCCGTCGGCGCCCGCCGGGTCGTAGTAGACCTCCGGGTCCCAGCGGCCGGGCGGCACCTCGGTGACACAGTCCCGGCCGGCCACCAGGTTGCGCCAGTACGCGGCGAGATCGCCGGCACCGGGGAGGATCGCCGCCATCCCGACGATCGCGGCGTCCGTGGGCCGGGGGCCGACGCCCCGCCCGCCGCGCTCACTCATCGTCCGCCGCCCGTCCGTCCGCCTCCGCCGCCAGGACGACCTGGGGCGCGCTGCCGTGGGCCAGTTCGCCGAGGAGGGCGCCGACCGCGGCCTCGGGGTCCAGCAGCGGGATGCCGCGGCGTGCGTAGGCGCGCACCAGCTCGGGGGTGACCATGCCGCCGCCGGCGGCCGCCCACGGGCCCCAGTCGACGGCGAGCACACGGTGCGCCGTACGGGCCGACCAGGCTCGCGCGAGGGTGTCCAGGGCGTCGTTGGCGGCGGCGTAGTCGGCCTGGCCCCGGTTGCCGAAGACCCCGGCGACGCTGCCGAACAGGACGACGAAGTCCATGTCGTCGCCGGCGGCCGCGAGCAGATGGCGGGCGCCGTCGACCTTCGTGGCGAAGACGCGGGTGAAGGAGTCCGGGTCCTTGTCCCGCAGCAGCCGGTCCTCCAGGGTGCCCGCGCCGTGCACGATCCCGTCGAGGCGGCCGTGCCGGTTCCGGATGTCCCGTGCGACGGCGTGTACGGCCGCGGCGTCGGTGACATCGGCGGCGTGGTAGCGCACGGAGGCGGCGAGCGGCTTCAGGGCCGCGAGGGTCGCGTCGATCTCGCGCCGGGCGAGGATCCGGGTGGCCGCGGCCTCGATCTCGGCGGGGGTGCGCAGCCCTTGGGAGATCAGCGCGGCGCGCAGGGCGATGCGGTCGGGGGCGGTTGCCTGCGCCGGGTCCTCGGGGGCATCGGCCGGCGGGGTGCGTCCCAGGAGTTCGATGTGGCAGCCGTGCGCGCGGGCGAGTGCGAGGGCCGTGCGGGCGGTGATGCCGCGGGCTCCGCCGGTCAGCAGCACCACGGAGTCGGCGCCCAGCGCGGTCCGGTGCGGGGCGGCCCGCTCGTCCAGCGGGGCGCGGACCGTGCGCAGGGTGGTGCGGGTGCCGTTGGTGCGGCCCACGACGACCGGCTCCCCCGGGGCGCACAGTTCGGCCAGGAGGTGGGCGGCGATGCGTTCGGGGCGGTCCTTGGGGTCGATGTCCACGGCGCGGATCAGGGCGTCGGGGTATTCGAGCGCGGCCGTACGGGCGAAGCCGCGCAGTCCGGCGCCCGGCAGCGGGTCGGGGGCGTGGGCGGGGGCGTCGTGCCCGAACGTGCCGCCGGCGGCGGTGGCGAGCAGCAGCCACCGGGCGCCGCCGGTCAGGGCGGTGCGCAGCCCCGCGTACTGGCCCGGCAGTACGGCGGCGCGGCCCGCCCGCAGTGCGCTGAGGTCCACCACGCCCTGTGCCGTGGTCGCGGCCAGCCGCTCGGCGGGGACGGTGCGCACCCGCGCCCCGTGGCTCTCCAGGAGGGCGGTGAGCGCGAGCGCCACGCCCTGTCCGTCCTCCACCACGGCGAAGTCGCTGCCCGCCACCACCTCGGCGGGCGGGCGGCCCGCGGGCGGCCCCAGCGGGGTGACCTCGATGAGGCGGCGGGTGGGGGGCCGCACCGGCGCCGCTACGGCCGGTGGCGCGGGCTCGGGGGCGGCCGGATCCACGGCGGCCGGTTCTTCCGTGACGGGCGCGGGACGGGCGGCGGCGATCCGGTCCACGATGCCGCTGATGGTCTTGACCCGGGACAGCTCCTCCACCAGCGACTCCGCGGCCCCGTCCGCGTCCTGCGGCAGCCCGATGCGGTCGGCCAGCGCCCCGATGATCTCCACGCGTTTGATGGAGTCCACCGAGAGGTCGGCCTCCAGGTCGAGCTCGGGATCGAGCATCTCGCGGGGGTAGCCGGTGCGGGTGTGGATGATCTCCCGTACGGAGTCCAGGAGTTGCGAGGGCGTCAGGCCGCGCGCCTCCGCCGCCCGGTCGGCGGCGCTCGCGGCGTCGGCCGCGCCGCCCGCCCCGAAGCCGTCCCCGGCGCCGGTCTCCCCCTCCTCCTCGGCCGTTGCGGAGCGCGACACCGTCAGCGGCCGTTCCCCGGCGGGCGCGGTCCGCGGCGCCGCGGCTGCCGTCTCCCCCAGGTAGCGCAGCACCACGTCCCGTTGGGCCGCGACCAGCTCGCGCGCCCCGCGAAGGTACTCCAGCACCGCGTCCTGCCGCGCCGCTTCCCCCGGTGCGGCGGGGCCCTCGTCCGGTACCGCAGCCACCCGCCGGGCCGGCCGCAGACCGCCCGGCAGGAAGGCACCGTCGGCGGTGCGCACCAGGTGGCCGTCCACCAGCCACCCCGGGCGGCGCGGCGGGCTCTCGGGCAGCGGCCGGGTACGCCCGCGGAACAGCGCGTCCGGGTCGACGGGGACGCCGGCGGCGGCGAGCCGGCCCAGCACATGCGGCAGCCGGGCCAGGCCGGACTCGCCCGGCACGTCCAACGCCACGGCGGTGTGCGGGCGTTCGCCCAGGATGCGGGCGACGAGACCGGTGAGCACCCGGCCGGGTCCGGCCTCCACGAAGGTGCGCACTCCGGCGGCGTACATGTCCTCGATCTGGTCCACGAAGCGCACCGGCTCAGCGACCTGGCCCGCCAGGGTGTCCCGGACGGCGGCGGCGGTGCGGCCGTACGGGCGGGCGGTGGCCCCGGACCAGACGGGGAACGCGGTCCCGGTCACCCGGGTGGCGCTCAGCTCCGCGGCCAGCTCCTCGCATGCCGCCGTCAGCCGGGGGCTGTGGAAGGCGCAGGCGACCGGGAGCCGCCGCGCCTCGACGCCGGCCGTGCGCAGCGCCTCCACGGCCGCCTCCACGGCGTCGGAGGACCCCGAGAGCACGCTCTGCTCGGGCGCGTTGTGATTGGCGACGACCACGCCGGGCGTGCCGCGGGTCAGGTCCCGTACGCGGCCGGGCGCGGCGGCCACCGCGGCCATCGCTCCGGGGTCGTCCCCGGCGGCCGCCAGGATCGCCTCGGCGCGGCGGGCGCTGAGCCGGAGCAGCGCCCCGGTGTCGTACGCGCCGGCCGCCCACAGGGCGGTGAGCTCGCCGTAGGAGTGGCCCGCCGCGCAGTCGGGGCGCACCCCGAGCGTGGTGAGCAGCCGGTGCGCGGCGGCGGAGGCGAGGCCGAGGGCGGGCTGGGCGGTGCGGGTGTCGGTGAGGGCGGCGTGCTGGGCGGCCCGCTGCTCGGGGGTGAAGGCGGCGGGCGGGAACATGGCCGCGGCACAGTCCGGGTCGGCGTCGTCCAGGAGGCCGCGCAGCGCGGGGAAGGCGAGGAACAGTTCGCCCAGCATCCCGGTCCGCTGGCTGCCCTGGCCGGGGAAGAGGAAGGCCACCAGGCCGGGGTCGGCGTCCTCCTGGCGTAGGTACACGCCGTCGGCGGGGGTGCCGCGCCGCGCCGCGTCCAGCCCGGCGGCGAGCCGGTCGAGGTCTTCGGCGACGACACAGACCCGGACCGGCCCGTCGGCCGTGGCCGCGGCGGTCTCGGCGGCCAGGTCACGCAGCGGCCAGGGCCGCCCGGCCGCGTCGTTCTGCGCCAGTCGCGCGGCGAGGCGCTCGATGGCCCGTACGGCGGCGGAGCGGTCGGCGCCGCGGAAGCAGAAGAGCTCGGCGGGCCACTCCTCCAGCGCGTGGTCGGGTTCGGGGGCGCCCGGGTAACCGGCGAGCACCGCGTGGTAGTTGGTGCCGCCGAAGCCGAAGGCGCTCACCCCGGCGAGGCGCCGTTCGACGGGCACCGTCCAGGGCCGGGCGGTGCCGGCCTCGAAGCGGAACGGCCCGGTGTCCGCCCCCGGCCGGGTCAGATGCAGGGTCGGCGGCCGCACGCCCGTGTGCACGGCGCGCGCGGCCTTGATGAGCCCGGCCAGTCCGGCGGCGCATTTGGTGTGCCCGATCTGCGACTTGACCGAGCCCAGGGTGCAGCTGCCGGGTGCGGCTCCCGCGGCCTCGAACAGGTCGGTGAGGACGGCGAGTTCGGTGGTGTCGCCGACGGCCGTGCCGGTTCCGTGGGCTTCCACGAGCCCCACGTGGGCCGGGCTGACGCCGGCGCGGCGGTAGGCGCGTTCCAGGGCGAGCCGCTGCCCCTCGGGCCGTGGTGCGGTCAGCCCGAGCGACCGCCCGTCGCTGGAGCTGCCGACCGCCTTGATCACCGCGTAGATCCGGTCGCCGTCCCGCTCGGCGTCCTCGACGCGTTTGAGGACCAGGGCGCCGACCCCCTCGCCGAGCGCGATGCCGTCGGCGGCCGCGTCGAAGGGGCGGCACCGGCCGGTGGGCGACAGGGCGCGTACGGACGCGAACATCAGGTAGTCGTTGATGCCGTTGTGCACATCGGCGCCGCCGCACAGGACCATGTCGGCGTCCCGGTCGCGCAGTTGGCGGCAGGCCAGGTCCAGCGCGGCCAGCGAGGAGGCGCAGGCGGCGTCCACGGTGCAGTTGGCGCCGCCCAGGTCCAGGCGGCTCGCGATCCGTCCTGCGATGACGTTGGCGAGCACGCCGGGGAAGGAGTCCTCGGTGAGCCGGGGCAGTTCGGCGTCCAGCGCCGGCGGCAGTTCGCCCAGGTAGGCGGGGTGCAGCGCGCGCAGGCCGTAGGCCCCGGCCAGCTCGGTTCCGGCCTCGGCGCCGAAGACGACGCCGGTGCGGGCGCGGTCGAAGTCGCGGTCGGCGTACCCGGCGTCCGCCAGAGCCCGCGCGGCCGCTTCGAGGGCGAGCAGCTGTACGGGCTCGATGCCGGTCAGGGAGGCCGGCGGGATGCCGTGGGCGAGGGCGTCGAAGGGGATGGCGGGCAGGAACCCGCCCCAGCGCGAGGGGGTGCGCTCTCCCGCCCGCGCGGGGTCCGGGTCGTGGTACGTGGCGGCGTCCCAGCGCTCGGCGGGCACCTCGGTGACGGAGTCGACGCCGGTGACGACGTTCGACCAGTAGCGGGCGGCGTCGGGCGCGCCCGGATAGCAGCAGGCCATGCCGACGATGGCGATGTCCAGGGGCGCCGCGTCGTGGTCCCGGGGCCCTGCGGGTGGCCGGAACTGCTCGGCGCGGGCGGCGAGCAGCGCGGTCGCCCCGTCGGTGACGGCCGTGTGCAGCGCGGCGAGGGAGGTGGTGGCGCGCCGGGCGGTGGCGGCCTGGCCCAGCATGTACAGGCCCTCGCGCAGCTGTTCCGGCTCGTCCACCGGCACCGGCCGCCCGCCGTCCGTGTGGCGCAGGCCCTTGCTCGCGATCCGCAGCCGCCCGAGGTTGCGCCGCTCCAGCTCCTCCCACCGGGCCCGCGGTGCAATGCCGTCCGCCGCGAGGCGCCGCTCGGCCTCGGCGAACTCCCCGGTGTAGGCGGTCTCGGCGCAGCGCGTGGCGTGCCCCGGCGCGGTGCGCAGCACTGCGGTCCGCTCGCAGGCCAGCGCCGTGTCCTGGAAGCCGGGGAGGACGGCGCCGGTGGTCACCGCCTCCTCGGTGAAGAGGTACGCGGTGCCCATCAGCACGCCGATCCGGGCGCCGCGTTCGGCGAGCGGGGCGGCTGCGGCCGCGGCCATGGCGGCGGAGCGGGCGTCATGGATGCCGCCCGCGAACAGGACGTCCAGCTCCTCGGCCGTGCCGCGGTGTTCCCGGTCGTGGGCGAGCAGGCGCTCGATCTGCTCCTCCCACAGCGGGAAGCTGGCGCGCGGGCCGATGTGGCCGCCGCACTCCTGCCCTTCGAAGACGAATCTGCGGGCGCCCTCGGCGAGGTAGCGCGCCAGCAGACCGGGCGAGGGGACATGGAGATAGGTCCGGGTACCGGCGGCTTCGAGCGGCGCGGCCTGGGCCGGCCGGCCGCCGGCCAGGATCGCGTACCGGGGTGCGAACTCGGCCACCGCGGCGAGCTGGGCGCGCCGCAGCTCGGGCGGTGCGAAGCCGAGCAGGCCCACGCCCCACGGCCGCTCTCCCAGCCGCTCGGCGGTCTCGGCCAGCAGCCGGCGCACCTGCTCGCCCTCCATGACGGCGAGGGCGAGAAAGGGCAGCCCGCCCGCGGCGGCGACCGCGGCGGCGAACGCCGGCTCGTCGCTGACCCGGGTCATCGGCCCCTGGGCCACCGGGAGATGGGAGGCGGCGGGCCGGGGCGCGAGCGGCCGGGTGCGCGCCGCCGCCGCGAGGTGACCGGTGAGGGCGGCCCGGACGGCCTGGACGATGCCGCCGGTGGTGCGGTACCGCGCGGCGAGCCGGGCGGCGAACGCCCCGTCCTGGCCGAGCGGGAGCGGTCGGCCCGGCAGATCGGGGCGGTCCAGGACCCGGCGGCCGTCGACGACCACGGTCTCGCTGCCGTCCATGGCCCGCAGGGCGGCGGCGAGCGCCCGGGGCAGTCGTTGCGCGCCCTCGGTGGTCAGCGCGAGCTGGGAGTCGAGCAGCACGCCGGACGCACCGCCGGCCAGGGCCGCGGCGGCGGTGTGCGGGCCGATGCCGCCGGCGGCGAGGACGGGCACGGTGAGGTCCGGGTCGGTGAGCAGGCGCTGCAGCAGGACACAGGTGGTGAGTTCGCCGACCCGGCCGCCGGACTCATGGCCGCGGGCGACCAGCGCGGCGGCTCCGGCGGCGCCCGCCCGCGCGGCCTCCTCGGGAGTGGTGACCTCGGCCCATACGCGGCGCCGGCCGCCGTCGGACCAGTCGTGCGGACGGGCACCCGCGCGCCGGGCGGGCGCCGGCTGCCCCAGCGGGCCGGTGAACTCCCGCGGGTCGGCGAGCAGCACGGTGTCGACCGTGGCCGGCAGGTCGTCGGGGGTCAGCGGGCAGCCCACCGGTACGCGTACGCCGTGCGGCCGCCGCAGCCGCCGGGCGAGGCCGGCGAGGGCGTCGCGTGCCGGGCCGGCGTCCCGGCCGAGGTCCAGCAGACCGAGCGCGCCGGCGCGTTCGGCGGCCGCGACGATCCGCTCGTCCGGCTGCTCGAAGGGCGTCAGCGCGACGACGAGAGCGCGCCCGGCCGCGACCGGGGGCGCGGGTCTGGGACGGGAAGAGCTGCGGGACGGGGTGCCGGAGTGAGGGGGCCGGGGGACCACGGGCGCTCCTTGTACTGCGTGGGGGACGGACACGCTGACCACTGCCACCTGCGGTAACCAGCGGGTAGGTCCGCTGATGCCGATGCATCGTGGAGCCACCCCCTTGCACTGTCAACGACCTTGTCTCAGGCGGTAGTTGATTCCGCCAAGGTCATGAACACGGCGGTCGTGCGCCCCGCCTCGGCCCGCTCCCCCGCCGCCGACCTGCGCTTTGCCCGCCCGCTCCGCCCGCGTCCGCGGCCCCGCGCGCCGGTCCGCGCCGCCCCGGCCCATGCCCCGCCGGTATGACTCCGGTGCCGAGCGGGTCTGGGCCACCGGGCCTTGCGGACCGGACGGCCCGCCCCGCGGCGGACATCGCTCCGCCACCCCGCCGACGCGCCCGTTGCCTTACGGGTTCACCCTGACGCGGCTACCGTCCGCCCATGGCCCTCACTATCCAGCAACTGCGCTATCTGGTAGCGGTCGCGGACTGCCGGTCCATCACCGCCGCGGCCGCCGCCGTCTACGTGGCCCAGCCCGCGCTGTCCCGGGCGGTCCAGTCCCTGGAGCGCGACCTCGATGTGGAGCTGGTGACCCGTAAGGGCCGGGGTGCGGAGCTGACCTCGGAGCTGCTCCAGCGCAGCAGCCGCGAGGGGCTGGTGCGGTGCCTGACCAACGGATCGGCGGAGCTCGGTCTGGTGGACCTTCCGGGGGACCAGGAGCTGTCCTCGCACCATCTCCAGGAGCGGGAGGTGGTGCTGGTCTCACCGCCCGGCTCCGGGCTGCCCGAACCGCTTCCGCTGGCGTGGGTGGCGAGTGTGCTCGGCGGTCACGGCTCGCTGCTCTGGTACCGCGATATGGCGTTGCGCACCTTCGGCTCGCGCGCCGAGGTCCGGTCGTTCCGCCCCGCGCTGCTGCGTCCGGTGGGCATCGTGCATGCGCGCACCGCGTTGAGCCGCCCGGCCCGTTCCTTCCTCGCGCACGCCCAGCGCACGGCCCCGGTCCGCGAGCCCTCGCACTGACGGACCTGCCGCCGCGGGCCATACCGGCGCGATATCGCTCCCCTGCCCAACCGGTGAGCCCGGCCGGACCAGCCCGCGGCCGCTTCGTCGTGCGGGTCGGAGGGGACACCCCGTACCCCGTCCTCGGCGCGGGCGCATCTGGTACGCGGAAAAGTCACCCCGGCGTCCGCTCCAGTCCTGCGGGCGGGGCACGGGGCATCCCCTCCGACCGGTCGCGTAGGCGACTGACCCACCGTACCGATGACGGCAACCACGGGCAGAGGCCACGGACGGTGCCGCCGGGCCGCAGACGGGATACACGCAGGCCGGAGGGGACGTACGGGGGTCCGCCCGCAGGACTGGAGCGAACGCCGGGGTGACTTCCGCTCGTACCAGAAGCGCCCGCGCCGAG
>NZ_JBSFYC010000080.1:0-33793 GCF_053595675.1 Streptomyces sp. NPDC002446
GTCACCAGTGCGGCGGTGGTGATGGTGACGGTCTTCGCGAGCTTCCTGTTCCTGCATAAAGCGAAGCAGTCCCACACCCCTGCCCCGGAGGACCGCCACCGCACCCGAAAACGCCCCGCGCAGCGGCAACAGCCCGCCGCAGGCGCAACAAGCGCAACCCCCACGGCGGGAAAGCCAAAAACGTGGGCAGCAGGCAAAGCGCAGCGGAAGCGTTTTGCTCGTATTGCTCCGGCGTCAAGTCCTTGTTAACAAAACTTTGCGGCACCTACCGTCACCCCAACCGCCACCCCCGGCTGATGTTCAAGGGCGAACGTGAGGTACCCCTAATGCTGACAATCCTCGGATTCGTCATGATCGCCACCTTCCTGGTGCTGATCATGATGAAGAAGATGTCACCGATGGCAGCGCTCGTGCTCATTCCCGCGCTGTTCTGCGTCCTGGTCGGACAGGGCGCGAACCTGGGCGACTACGTCGTCAAGGGCATCGGTGACCTGGCCCCCACGGCCGCCATGCTGATGTTCGCCATCATCTACTTCGGGGTGATGATCGACGTCGGTCTCTTCGACCCGATCGTCCGCGGCATCCTCAGGTTCTGCAAGGCGGACCCGGTACGGGTGGTGGTCGGTACCGCGCTGCTCGCCGCGATCGTCTCGCTCGACGGGGACGGCTCCACCACCTTCATGATCACCGTCTCTGCGCTCTACCCGCTGTACAAGCGGCTGAAGATGAGCCTGGTCGTCATGACCGGTGTCGCCGCCACCGCCAACGGCGTGATGAACACGCTCCCGTGGGGCGGCCCGACCGCCCGCGCCGCCACCGCGCTCAAGCTGGACGCCGGCGACATCTTCATCCCGATGATCCCCGCACTCGCCGTCGGCCTGGCCGCCGTCTTCGTCCTCGCGTACGTCCTCGGCCGGCGCGAGCGCAAGCGGCTGGGCGTACTGACCCTCGGCGAGACCCGGATCGTGACCGAGACCGCGGACGAGAAGGAGACCGAGCAGGTCCTGGTCGGGGCGGGCACCGGCGTCAAGGGCGGGGCATCCGCCGCCGGCAAGCACCCCACCGGCGGCGCCGCCCCCACCGGCTCCGACGGCGATCCGCGCGACCTGGACCTCCAGGGGCTGGACCCGCAGCGCGCCACCCTGCGCCCCAAGCTCTACTGGTTCAACGCCGCGCTCACCGTCGCGCTGCTCACCCTGCTGATCCTGCAGACCCTGCCGATCCCGGTCCTCTTCCTGCTCGGCGCGGCCATCGCACTCACCGTCAACTTCCCGCAGATGAAGGACCAGAAGGCCCGGATCGCCGCGCACGCCGAGAACGTCCTGAACGTCTCCGGCATGGTCTTCGCCGCGGCCGTCTTCACCGGTGTGCTCACCGGCACCGGCATGGTCGAGCACATGGCCCGCTGGCTGGTCTCCGGCATCCCGGACGCGCTCGGCCCGCACATGGGCATCGTCACCGGCGTCCTCAGCATCCCGCTGACCTACTTCATGTCCAACGACGGCTTCTACTTCGGCATCGTGCCGATCCTCGCCGAGGCCGGCGCCGCCCACGGTGTGGCTCCCATCGAGATCGCCCGCGCCTCCCTGGTCGGCCAGGCCCTGCACATGTCCAGCCCGCTGGTCCCCGCCGTGTACGTGCTCGTGGGCATGGCCAAGGTCGAGTTCGGCGACCACACGAAGTTCACCGTCAAGTGGGCCGCCCTCACCTCGCTCGTGGTCCTGGGAGCCGGTCTGCTCTTCGGCATCATCTAGATGACCGCGACCGATACCGCGGGGCCCGGCAGGAGCTGGCTGCTGCGCCTGGTCGTCACCTTCTCCTTCGCGCAGGGAGCGGTGAGCATGGCCAGGCCGGCGGTCTCCTACCGGGCCCTCGCCTTGGGCGCCGACGAGCGGGCTATTGGCGTGATCACCGCCTGTTACGCCCTGCTGCCGCTGCTGGCCGCCGTCCCGCTCGGCCGCCGTACCGACCAGGGCCGCTGCGCGCCGCTGCTGGTCGTCGGGGTGGCGCTGATCGGCGGCGGCTGCGCGCTCGGCGGCCTGGCGGGGTCACTGCCCGCGATGGCCGCCTGGAGCGGGGTGATGGGCCTGGGGCACCTGTGCTTCGTCATCGGCGCCCAGTCGATCGTCGCGCGCCGCAGCGCACCCGAGGACCGCGACCGCAACTTCGGCCACTTCACCGTCGGCGCCTCGCTCGGCCAGCTGATCGGCCCGGTCGCCGCCGGTCTGGTCATCTCCGAGCACAACGGCAAGATGGCGCCCACCAGCGCCACCGCCCTGCTCGTCGCCGGCGCGGTCGCCGCCGTCTCCTACGCCTCGCTCTGGCGCCTGGAACAGCGCCCCCGCCGGGCACCGGCCGCCGGCGATCCGGCTCCCGCGGCGCGAGCGCCGGTCCCGGTGCGCCGCATCCTGCGCACCCGGGGCGTACCGGCCGGCATCTTCATGAGCCTGGCCGTGCTCTCCGCGACCGACATCCTCACCGCCTACCTCCCCGTCATCGGGGAGGACCGGGCGATCGCCCCCGCCACCATCGGCCTGCTGCTCAGTCTGCGGGCCGCGGCCACCATCGCCTGCCGGCTGGTGATGACGCCGATGATCCGGTGGCTGGGGCGCACCGCGCTGATGGCCGGCAGCTGTGCGCTGGCCGGGCTGCTGTGCGGCGGTCTGGTGCTGCCGGTGCCGGTCTGGGGGCTGGCCGTGATGCTGGGCGGGCTCGGCTTCTGCCTGGGCGTCGGCCAGCCGCTGTCGATGACCACCGTCGTCCAGGCCGCCCCCGAGCGGGCCCGCAGTACGGCGCTGGCGCTCCGCCTCACCGGCAACCGCCTGGGTCAGGTCGCCGCCCCGGCCGGTGCCGGTCTGCTGGCCGGTCTCGCGGGCACCGCCGCGCCCTTCGTCATGCTCGGTGTGCTGCTGCTGACCTCCGCCGGTCTGGCCGCCCGTACCGGAGGTGAGCGGGACGGCGGGAGCGTGCCCGCCGCCGCGCGGGACAACCGGACGGGCCGCCGGCTCCGCAAGGCCGCCCCAGGTGACCGTAAGCAAACCCGAAGGGGACCGTAAGGGCAGGTCGGCAGGGTGGTGTGCACAGCGGGACCGGCAGTGGGCCGGGCCCCGACGGGAACGATGCGGAGCATCTCGATGAGCACCTCGCAGCAGCACACCCCCACCCCCGTGACCGTCCTCGGACTCGGCGCCATGGGCCGCGCGCTGGCCGATGCCTTCCTGCGGGCCGGGCACCCCACGACGGTCTGGAACCGTACGCCGGGCAGGGCCGACGAGCTGGTCGGGCGGGGCGCGGTGCGCGCGGACACGGTGGCCGAGGCGGTGGCGGCCGCCCCGCTGGTGATCGTGTGCGTGGTCGACTACGGCGCGTCCGGGGCGATCCTGGAGCCGGTCGGCGCGCGGCTGTCCGGCCGGGTGCTGGTCAACCTCACCTCCGACACGCCGGAGCGCTCGCGGGCCGCGGCCACCTGGGCCGCCGGGCACGGCATCGACTACCTGGACGGCTCGATCATGGTGCCGACGCCGGTCATCGGGCAGGACGAGGCGACCATCCTCTACAGCGGTGCGCGGGAGGCGTTCACGACGTACGAGCCGGTCCTCAAGGCGCTCGGCGGCCGGGCCGTGTACCTGGGGGAGGACCCCGGTACGGCGGCGGTCTACGACCTCTCCCTGCTCGGCTTCTTCTACTCGGCGATGGCCGGGCTGGTGCACTCCTTCGCGCTGTCCGGGACGGAGGGCATACCGGCCGGGGAGTTCGCGCCGTTCACCGAGGCGATCGTGGGGATCCTGCCGGCGATCGCCCGGGCGATGGCCGAGGATCTGGACCGCGGGGTGTTCTCCGGCGACCAGGACAACATCGTCATGGAGGCGGCGGGCCTGGCCCACATCATCGAGGCGGCCGAGCACCGCGGCCTCAACACCGAGGTGCTCAGCGCCGTCAAGGGCCTCGCCGACCGGACCATCGCCGCGGGCCACGGCGGTGGAGGATTCGTCAGCGTGATGGCGGAGATGCACAAACCCACCGCCGAGGCGTGAGTGAATACGGCCTGGCGGCGCAAAACTACCGGCGCTAGTTTGGGTGCTGACCACCACCGGCCCGGGAGGACGACGAAGTGAAGCACCACGACGCGATGTTCATCGACGGCACCTGGCGGCCCGCCGCGGGGGCCGGGACGATCGATGTGGTCAACCCGGCCGACGAGCAGGTCATCGCGACCGTCCCGGCCGGCACGGCGGAGGACGTGGACGCCGCCGTGCGCGCCGCCCGCGCCGCGCTGCCCGGGTGGGCCGCCACCGCCCCGGCCGAGCGCGCCGCCCGGCTGTCCGCGCTGCGCGACCAGCTCGCCGCCCGTACGGAGGAGATCGCCCAGACCGTCACCGCCGAGCTGGGCGCCACGCTCGGCTTCAGCCGGCGGGTACAGGCCGGGCTGCCCGTCGTGATCACCGGCTCGTACGCCGAACTGGCCGCCTCCTACGCCTTCGAGGAGCGCATCGGCAACTCCACCGTCTACCACGAGCCGGTCGGCGTGGTCGCCGCGATCACGCCCTGGAACTACCCGCTGCACCAGGTCGTCAACAAGGTCGCGCCGGCGCTCGCCGCGGGCTGCACCGTCGTCCTCAAGCCCGCCGAGGACACCCCGCTCACCGCCCAGCTCTTCGCCGAGTGCGTGGACGCGGCGGGCGTACCGGCCGGTGTCTTCAACCTCGTCACCGGGCTCGGCCAGGTCGCGGGCCAGGCGCTGGCCGAGCACCCGGACGTGGACCTGGTGTCCTTCACCGGATCGACCGCGGTCGGCAGGAAGATCGGCGCGATCGCCGGCGGTGACGTCAAGCGGGTCGCCCTCGAACTGGGCGGAAAGTCCGCCAACGTCATCCTCCCGGGCGCCGATCTGGCCAAGGCGGTGCAGGTCAACGTCGCCGATGTGATGCGCAACTCCGGCCAGTCCTGCAACGCCCTGACCCGGATGCTGGTGCACGGCGACCAGTACGAGGAAGCGGTGGCGCTGGCCGCGGAGGCCGTCGGCACCTACCTCGTGGGCGACCCGCAGGACGACGGCAGCCGGCTGGGCCCGGTCGTCAACGCCAAGCAGCGCGACCGGGTGCGCGGCTACATCGAGCGCGGTGTGCAGGAGGGCGCGCGCCTGGTGGCGGGCGGACCGGACGCGCCCGAGGGCCGGGAGCGGGGCTACTTCGTACGCCCCACCGTCTTCGCCGACGTCACGACGGACATGGCGATCGCGCAGGAGGAGATCTTCGGCCCGGTCCTGTCGATCCTGAAGTACGAGAGCGAGGAGGAGGCGCTGCGCATCGCCAACGACTCCGCCTACGGGCTGGGCGGGGCGGTGTGGGCGGGCGACCGGGAGACGGCGGTCGCCTTCGCCCGGCGCCTGGAGACCGGGCAGGTCGACATCAACGGCGGCCGCTTCAACCCGCTCGCCCCGTTCGGCGGTTACAAGCAGTCCGGTGTCGGCCGGGAGCTGGGCCCGCACGGGCTGGCCGAGTACCTCCAGACCAAGTCGCTCCAGTTCTGACCGGGCCGCGCGGCGGCGGACCTTACCGCCCGCCGGCCGCGCGGCAGCACCCCTTTCGCCGTCCGCCGCCGCCCCGAGGAGACCCCGTGGTCCGCGCCGCCGTACTGCCCGCCGTCAACGCCCCGCTCCAGATCACCGAGATCGAGCTGCCCGAGCCCGGCCCCGGGCAGGTCCGCATCAAGCTCGCCGCCGCCGGTGTCTGCCACTCCGACCTCTCGCTGTCCAACGGAACGCTGCGCCAGCCCGCCCCGGCCGTCCTCGGGCACGAGGGCTCGGGCACCGTCACCGCGGTCGGCGCCGGGGTGACCACGGTGGCCCCGGGCGATGAGGTCGTCCTCAACTGGGCGCCGTCCTGCGGAGACTGTCACTTCTGCCGGCTGGCCGAGCCCTGGCTGTGCGCCCACTCCGGCCTCGCCGCGAGCGCCCCGTACGCCCGGGTCGCCGCCGACGGCACCGAGCTCTACCCGGGCCTGGGCACCGCCGCCTTCGCCGAGGAGACCGTGGTGCCCGCGCACGCCGCGCTGCCGCTGCCGGCCGGGGTGCCGCTCGCCGACGGCGCGCTGCTGGGCTGTGCGGTGCTCACCGGCTGGGGCGCGGTGCACCACAGCGCGCGGGTGCGGGCGGGGGAGTCGGTGGCGGTGTTCGGCGTCGGCGGGGTGGGCCTGGCCACGCTGCAGGCGGCACGGATCGCGGGGGCGGGCCCGATCGTGGCCGTGGACGTCTCCCCGGAGAAGGAGCAGCTGGCCCGCTCGGCCGGCGCCACCGAATTCGTGGTGGCCGGCGAGGACACCGCCAAGCGGGTCCGCACGCTCACCGGGGGCGTGGGCGCCGATGTCGCCGTCGAGTGCGTGGGCCGCGCCGACACCATCCGTACGGCCTGGTCGGCCACCCGGCGCGGCGGCCGTACGACGGTCGTCGGCATCGGCGGCCAGGACCAGCAGGTGGCCTTCTCCGCCCTGGAGCTCTTCTACTTCGGCCGGACCCTCGCCGGCTGCGTCTACGGCAACAGCGACCCGGCCCGCGACCTCCCCGTCATCGCCGGGCACATCCGCTCCGGCGCCCTCGACCTCTCCGCCCTGGTCACCGACCGGATCGGCCTCGACGACATCCCGGCCGCCTTCGAGGCGATGGTGGCCGGGAAGGGCGGGCGGGCGCTGGTGGTCTTCTAGGCGCGGGCGGTCGGCTTCCGGGGGGAACGGGGGCGACGCGGCGGGGCCGGGCGCGGGAGGCGTCCGGCCCCGTGTGCGTGCGGGCCGCCGAGAACTCGTGCCGCGCGGTCCGTTGACGCCGTACCGGCTGGTCGGTACGTTCGCCCGGCATCATGGCGCCGCCCCCCTCCCCCCGGACCCCCGGAGCGTGCACGCATGGACCCGGCCCCCTCCGCGCCCCACGGCAGCACCGCAACCCCGCCCTCCGCCCGCAGCCGCCGCAGGGTCGCCACCGCCGCCGCCCTCGCTTCCGCCGTCGAGTGGTACGACTACTTCGTCTTCGGCATCGCCGCCGCGCTGGTCCTCGGCGACGCCTTCTTCCCCTCGGGCAGCCGGGCGGCCGGTGTGCTCGCCTCGTTCGCGACCTTCGCGGTGGGCTTTCTCGCCCGCCCCGTCGGCGGGGTGATCGCCGGTCACCTCGGCGACCGGCGCGGCCGCAAGCCCATGCTGGTGCTCGCGCTGACCCTGATGGGGCTGGCCACCACCGCCATCGGCCTGCTGCCCTCCTACGACACGATCGGGCTGGCCGCGCCGGTCCTGCTGGTCGTGCTGCGGCTGCTGCAGGGCATCGCGGTCGGCGCCCAGTGGGGCGGCGCGATGCTGATGGCCACGGAGTACGCCCCCGAGGGCAGGCGCGGACTGTACGGCTCGCTGGTGCAGCTCGGCGTGCCCCTCGGGGTGATGACCGCCAACTCCGTCTTCCTGCTGGCCGGGGCCCTCACCGGTGAGCGGGCGTTCGGGACCTGGGGGTGGCGGATCCCGTTCCTGGTCGGCGTACTGGTGCTGATCCTCGCCCGGTACATCCACCTCCATGTCGAGGAGACGCCCGAATTCCGGGCCGCGGAGGAAAGGCTGGCGGCGTCCGAGAAGGCGGCCGCGGCCCGGCGCTCACCGCTGCGGACCATTCTGCGGCAGCACCTCGCTACGGTCCTGCTGGCCGGCGGCTCGTTCGCGGTGAACACCGCCACCTTCTACATCCTGATCACTGGAGTGCTGGACTACGCCACCCGCGAGCTGGAGATGCGGCGCACCTCCGTACTGGCCGTCTCGCTGCTGGTCAGCCTCACCCAGCTGGTCCTCATCCCGGCCGCCGCGGCACTCTCCGACCGGGTGGGCCGGCTGCGGGTCTACGCCGCGGGCGCCGCCGGGCTGCTGCTCTGGGCGGTGCCGATGTTTCTGCTCATCGACACCGCGTCGCTGGTGTGGCTGGCCGTCGGCACCTTCGTCGGCAGCTGCTTCCTGAGCATCATGTACGGCCCGCAGGCCGCGCTGTTCGCCGAGCTGTTCACCCCCGAGATGCGCTATACGGGCGCCTCGCTCGGCTATCAGATCAGCGCGATCCTCGGCGGCGGGCTCGCGCCGTTCCTGATGGTGCTGCTGCTGGAGGCGACCGGCACCTCGATGGCGGTGTCCGCGTACATCATGGCGCTGTCCGTCCTCGCCCTGGCCTCCATCTGGCTGCTCACCCGCCGGGCGAAGGGCGGTGCCCCGCGCCCTTGAGAGGAACCCCTACGCCCTGCGCAGCCGGGGGAAGGCCGGCGCGGCCGTCAGGAAGGCCAGCGAGACCAGGACGAACGGCCAGGTGAAGGCGTGGCCGCCGGACGGCGCGAAGAGCGCGGTCAGGGCCGGGCTCAGCACCGTCGCGGCGGCGGCGCCGGTCACCGCGTACGCCAGGCTCCAGCCGTCCGCGACCAGGAAGACCCCGCACAGCGCCATCGCCACCAGCACCGCGTTGTAGCCCAGCGCGCCCTCGGCCACCTGCTCGGCGGGTGCGCCGAGGGCCCATGCGGTGAGGATGCCGACGACGCTGCCGACGCAGGCCAGCACGCCCGCCCGGCGGCAGGCGGCGAAGATGCCCAGCAGGAAGATCAGGCCGACGTACCACTGCGGCATGAAGAAGATCTGCCCCACGTTGGCGAAGAAGGCGTGCCAGAGGTCGGAGAAGGTGAGGGCGGCGGGGCCGACGGCCGGGCGGGGGAGCGCGGCCGGGCCCGCGTCCTGGTGCCAGACCCTCTGGAAGCCCGGCGCGGCGAGGGTCAGCGCGCCGGCCGTCAGACAGAACGGCAGGGTGAAGGCGGGCAGCTCCCAGGTGGCCAGTATCCGCGCCGCGGCGCCGGCGAGGACGGTGACCACCGCACTGCCGGCCAGCGCGAGCAGCGCGGTGGAGAGGCGGTCGGCGCCGAGGAACACCGCGCAGCCGACGGCCACCAGGCAGGCGTTGAACCCTTCGAGCCCCGCGGTGATCCGGTCCCGGTCCACGCCCAGGAAGCGGGCGGTGGCGGTGCCCACGGCCGTGCCTATCAGCCCGTAGAGCCCGTACGCCCAGCCCGCCGCGAACAGACCGGCCGAGAACACCGCACCGGTCAGCGCGTTCGGCAGGAAGTCGACCTGCGCCTGACCGCGCAGCACCTCGATGACGAACCGTCCGCAAGGCGTCCGGAAAGGGCCGTTGAGAGCCGTCGCCAGCGCGCGCACGCCGCCTCCTGCTTCCTGCACCGTGCCCCTGCCCGCCAGAGGCGGATGCACTTTACAGCTGCGTGCCCTCCGGCCGCGGTACGAGCTCGGGGTGCTGCAGCGCCAGGCCGTCCACCAGGGCCCGCAGGCCGGTCTCGAATGCGCCCTCGTCCACCCGGCGCTGATGCTCCGCGAGGAGGTGCGCCTGGCCCAGGTGCGGATAGTCGGCCGGGTCGTACGCGCTCGGATCGTCCACGAAGCCGCGGGCGAACGAGCCCAGCGCGGAGCCCGCCACGAAGTAGCGGACCATCGCGCAGACCCGGGTGGCCTGCGCCGGCGGCCAGCCCGCCTCGACCATCCCGCCGAACGCCGCATCGGCCATCTTCAGCCCGGCCGGGCGCCGCCCCGGGCCCTGGGCGAGGAACGGCACGATGTGCGGATGCGCGGCGAGCGCCGCGCGGTAGGAGCGGGCCCAGTCGAGCAGCCCCGCGCGCCAGTCCCCGCCCTCTCGGAACGTCGACACGTCGACCTCGGCGATGACCGTGTCGGCGACCGCGTCGAGGATCTCGTCCTTGGTCGTGAAGTGGTTGTAGAGGGACGGCCCGCTCACACCCAGCTCCGCCGCCAGCCGGCGGGTGGAGAGCGCCGGCAGCCCTTCGGAGTCGATCAGCTCCAGCGCCGTGGACACGATGCGCTCGCGGCTCAGCAGGGGCTTGCGGGGTCGGGCCATGACGCACATAGTAGAGGCTGCCCAGCGAAAACTAGCAGTGCTAATTAAGCGGAAACCGCCTGCGCCCCGGGCGTGCGCGGTGCTGCTCTCGTCCGAGAGAGGGGCCGGGATGGATCTGGAGCTCAGCGCGGAGCAGACCGCCGCACGGCGGCTCGCCAGGGACTTCGTCGACCGCGAGGTCGCGCCGTACGCCGCCGCCTGGGACCGCGCGGAGAAGGTCGACCGCGGCATCGTCAAGAGACTCGGTGACCTCGGCTTCCTCGGGCTCACCGTCCCGGAGGAGTACGGCGGTTCGGGCGGCGACCATCTCTCCTACGTCCTGGTGACCGAGGAGCTGGGCCGCGGCGACTCCTCGGTGCGCGGCATCGTCTCCGTATCGCTGGGGCTGGTCGCCAAGACCCTCGCGTCCTGGGGGGACGAGCGGCAGAAGCGGGAGTGGCTGCCGCGGCTCACCTCCGGCGAGGCGGTCGGCTGCTTCGGCCTGACCGAGCCCGGCACCGGCTCCGACGCGGCCCGCCTCGCCACCCGCGCGGTCCGCGACGGGGGCCCCGACGGAGACTGGATCCTCGACGGCGCCAAGACGTTCATCACCAACGGCACCTGGGCCGATGTCGTACTGCTCTTCGCCCGCACCGGCGACGCCCCCGGCCACCAGGGCATCAGCGCGTTCCTGGTGCCGGCCGACAGCCCCGGCCTGGAGCGCCGCGAGATCCACGGAAAGCTGGGGCTGCGCGGCCAGGCCACCGCGGAGCTGGTGCTGGACGGCGTACGGGTGCCCGCCGCCGCGATGCTGGGGCCCGAGGGCAAGGGCTTCTCGGTGGCGATGTCCGCGCTGGCCAAGGGCCGGATGTCGGTCGCCGCCGGCTGTGTGGGCATCTGCCAGGCCGCGCTGGACGCCGCCGTCGGCTATGCGGGGCAGCGCGAGCAGTTCGGCAAGCCCATCGCGGGCCATCAGCTGGTGCAGGAGCTGATCAGTGATATCGCGGTGGACGTGGACGCCGCGCGCCTGCTGACCTGGCGGGTCGCCGATCTGATCGAGCGCGGCGAGCCGTTCGCGACCGCCGCGTCGAAGGCCAAGCTGTTCGCCTCCGAGGCCGCGGTGCGCGCGGCCGGCAACGCCCTGCAGGTCTTCGGCGGCTATGGCTATATCGACGAGTACCCGGTCGGCAAACTGCTGCGCGACGCCCGGGTGATGACCCTCTACGAGGGCACCAGCCAGATCCAGAAGCTGGTCATCGGACGCGCGCTGACCGGGGTCTCCGCCTTCTGACCTCACCGGACTGACCCTAAGCGCTTGCTCAGTCACGCGGTATGGTGTTCGATCCGTCAGGGGAACGTCCCTGACGGATCGAGGAGCGGGGTGCGGCGATGGGTGCGGCGGCGAAGCAGGCTGCGGAGGAGAGCGAGGAGTGGGCCGGGGTGACCCCGGACGCCGCGCGACGGCTGGTCAGCGCCGCCGTCGAGGCGTTCGCCGAGCGCGGCTACCACGCCACGACCACCCGTGACATCGCCGGCCGGGCCGGAATGAGCCCGGCCGCCCTCTACATCCACTACAAGACCAAGGAAGAGCTGCTCTACCGCATCAGCGGCATCGGCCACGAGAAGGCCCTGCGCATCATGGGCGCCGCCGCCGAGGCCGAGGGCAGCGCCGCCGAGCGGCTGGGCGACGCCGTGCGGACCTTCGCCCGCTGGCACGCCGAGCACCACACCACCGCCCGGGTCATCCAGTACGAACTCCAGGCGCTGAGCCCCGAGCACTACACCGAGATCGCCGGTCTGCGCCGCCGGACGGACCGGTTGCTGCGGCAGATCATCCAGGACGGCGCGGACAGCGGGGAGTTCCGGGCCGACGACGTGCCGGGCACCACCCTCGCGGTGCTGTCGCTGTGCGTGGACGTCGCCCGCTGGTTCTCGGCGGACGGCTCGCGCACCCCCGACGAGGTCGGCACGCTCTACGCCGACCTCGTACTGCGGATGGTGGGCGCCGCCCCCAAGGGCGCCGCCCCGAAGGGCCCCGCTACAGATAGAAACGGCTGACCGACTCCGCGACGCACACCGGCTTGTCGCCGCCCTCGCGCTCGATCGTCACCACGGTGGTGAGCTGCACCCCGCCCTTCACCTCGGCGACCTCGGCGACCTTCGCCGTGGCGCGCAGCCGTGAGCCGACCGGGACCGTGGCGGGGAAGCGCACCTTGTTGGTGCCGTAGTTGATCCCCATCTTCACGTTGTCGACCCGCATCAGCTGCGGTACGAAGGCCGGCAGCAGGGACAGCGTCAGATAGCCGTGCGCGATGGTGGTGCCGAACGGGCCGGCCGCGGCCCTCTCCTGGTCCACATGGATCCACTGGTGATCGCCGGTGGCCTCGGCGAACAGGTCGATCCGCTTCTGGTCGATCTCCAGCCAGTCACTCGTGCCCAGCTCCTCGCCGACCGCGGCCCGCAGCTCGTCGAGCGATCCAAACACCCGGGGCTCTGCCATGTCCGTCTGCCTCCTCGGTATCCACAGGCGCCGCCGTCCGCCGGCCGACCCTTCTAAGCGCTTGCTCAGCATGGGGAGTGCGGGTACCCGCTGTCAACGCCCGCGAAAGGCCCGGAGGCTAGGGTTGAGACGTGCCCCAGCTTCCGTTCAAGGTTCATGAGCTCTCCGTCGGCCAGCTCTCCGCGCGCAGCGGCGCGGCGGTGTCCGCGCTGCACTTCTACGAGTCCAAGGGGCTGATCAGCAGCACCCGGACGGCCGGCAATCAGCGCCGCTACACCCGTGACGCGCTGCGCCGGGTCGCCTTCGTCCGGGCGGCGCAGCGGGTCGGGATCCCGCTCGCGGTGATCCGGGACGCGCTGGCGGAGCTGCCCGACGAGCGCACCCCCAACCGCGACGACTGGGCCCGGCTCTCCCAGGTCTGGCGCTCCGAGCTGGACGAGCGGATCAGCCAACTCGTGGAGCTGCGCGACCGGTTGACCGACTGCATCGGCTGCGGCTGCCTCTCGCTGGAGAAGTGCGCGCTGTCCAACCCGTACGACAACCTCGGCGAGCAGGGGCCCGGCGCACGGCGGCTGCGGGTCGACCGGAGCGCCAGGGACGCCGAGCCCCGGCCGTCGTGTCCGCAGGACACAGGGGAATGAGGGCGGGCGCGCCCGCCCCGGGAGGGGACGGGCGCGCCCGGTCAGCCGGCGCTCACCTCACCACAGGGCCGGCTTGCGGGCGGCCCACGGGCGGGCCTGCTCCAGCTGTGCGGACAGCGCGATCAGCGTCGCCTCGTCGCCGTACCGGCCGGCCAGCATCACACCGATCGGCAGGCCCTCGGCGTTCCACTGCAGCGGGACGTTGACGGCCGGCTGGCCCGTGATGTTGTAGAGCCCGGTGAACGGGGTGAAGGCCGCGAGGGCGGAGAGTTCGTCCTGCGGGGCGGTGTCGTTGCGCAGCGCGCCGACGGCCACCGGGGGCGTGGCCAGGGTCGGCGAGAGGAGCACGTCGTAGCCGGCGCCCGGCGGCATCAGGCCGTCGGCGAGGGACTGGGCGAGCGCGCGGAACGCGTACACCGATTTCGCGAAGTCCGGTCCGGAGATCTGGGCCCCGAGGCCGCGCAGATGGCGGGTGAACGGCATCAGCAGCTCCTCGCCCTCCGGCGGCACCGGGCGGGTCGCGGCCATCACGGCCCAGACACGGGAGAAGGCGTGCCGGATGGCCTCGTCGGACGGCAGCGACAGCTCCTCGACCTCGTGGCCGAGGCCGGTCAGCAGCGCGGCGGTGTCGGCGGTGGCCGTGCGGCAGTCGGGGTGGACCTCGATGCCGGGGATGGGCGCCTCGGTGAGGCAGGCGATCCGCAGCCGGCCGGGGTCGCGCAGGGTGTACGAGGCGAAGGTCTCGCCGGGCGGCAGCGACGGCGCCGCGTACGGGTCGCCGGGCATCTGGCCGGCCATGACGTCCAGCAGGGTGGCCGCATCGGCGACCGTACGGGCCAGCGGGCCGGAGGTGGCCAGCCCCGTGATGTCGTGCAGCACCGGGCCGCCGCTGACCCGGCCCCGGCTGGGCTTGATGCCGTACAGACCGCAGGCCGACGCCGGGATGCGGATCGAGCCGCCGCCGTCGCTGCCGTGTGCGACGGGCGCCAGGCCGCCGGCGACGGCGGCGGCCGCCCCGCCGCTGGAGCCGCCCGCCGAGCGGGCCAGGTCCCAGGGGGTGCGCGAGGGCGGCGCGATGCCGTTCTCGGTGTAGCAGGGCAGCCCGAATTCGGGGGTGTTGGTCTTGCCGAGCAGGATCGTGCCGCCCGCCCGCAGCTTGTCCGTGACATGGTCGTCGACGGTCGGCACATGGTCGGCCAGCGCCCGCGAACCCATCGTGCAGCGCACCCCGGCGACGTGGTGGAGGTCCTTCACGGGGACCGGGACGCCGTGCAGCGGCGGGAGCCCGCGGCCCTCGCGGCGGGCCGCGGCGGCCTCGCTCTCGGCCTCCGCGGCCTGCTTGCGGGCGATCTCCGGCGTTCGGGTGATGAAGGCACCCAGGGTGTCGTCGAGCCGATCCATCCGCGCGAGGTAGTGCTCGGTGAGTTCGACGGGTGAGATTTCACCCGACCGGATCCCCTCGGCCTGTTCGAGCGCGGTCAGATCGTGCAGTTCGCCCATGGACGTCCACCTCCTACGGGTGCCCGTGCGGCCCTGCTGCCGTACGGGCGCGAAGGCCGACGCCCGCGCCGGGAAGCCGGTGTGGGTGGTCAGCCCGTCAACAGTTGTTTCAGCTTGAGTGTCAGTTCGTAAAGGCCGTACAGGAACGGGGCGCCCACCCACAGCCAGACGAGGACGAGAAGAGTACGCCGGGTGGTCACTGCTCGGCTCCCTTCGGGCCGGCGGGTGCGGGCCGGGTCGTGGTGTGCCCGCCGGGCGTGGCGGGTTCGTGGTGGCGGGGGTGCACGGGGCGGACCAGCTCGTTGGCGACGAAACCCACCGCCAGCAGGCCGATCATGATGAAGAAGGAGGTGGAGTAGAGGTCGGGACCGCTGCGGCCGGCGGATTTCCCGCCGTCGGCGACGGCGTTGACGATCAGCGGTCCCAGCACGCCCGCGGTGGACCAGGCCGTCAGCAGCCTGCCGTGGATCGCCCCCACTTGGTACGTGCCGAACAGATCCTTCAGATACGCCGGGATGGTGGCGAATCCGCCGCCGTAGAAGGACAGGATCACCGCCGCGCAGGCGATGAACAACGGCTTGGAAGCATCGCCGGCCAGCGCGATCAGCAGATACATCAGGGCGCCGGCGCCCAGATAGAGGCGGTAGACGTTCTTGCGGCCGATGACGTCGGAGGCCGAGGACCACACGATCCGGCCGAGCATATTGGCCAGCGAGAGCAGGCCGACGAAGCCGGCCGCGGCCGAGGCGCTCACCGGTGCCGCGGTGCGCGCGAAGAAGTCGGAGATCATCGGGGCGGCCTTCTCCAGGATGCCGATGCCCGCCGTGACGTTCGTGCAGAGGATGACCCACAGGCACCAGAACTGCGGGGTGCGCAGCGCGTTGCGGGCCGAGACCTGGGCCGTGGTCACCAGCGGCCGGGCCGCCGCGGCTCCCTCGGCGGCCCGGCCGGGCGGGCGCCAGTCGTCGGCGGGCACCCGCACCAGCAGCACGCCCAGCGACATGAACACGGCGTAGGCCAGGCCCATGACCAGGAAGGTCTGCGCGATGCCGGACGCGTCCTGGCCGAGCGCGGCCAGCAGCCGGGTGGACCAGGGGGAGGCGATCAGCGCGCCGCCGCCGAAGCCCATGATGGCGATGCCGGTGGCCATCCCGGGGCGGTCGGGGAACCACTTGATCAGGGTGGAGACGGGGGAGATGTAGCCGAAGCCCAGGCCGATGCCGCCGATGAAGCCGTAGCCGAGGACGATCAGCCCGAACCGGCCGGTGGCGGCGCCGAGGGCGGCGACGAGGAAGCCGCTGGAGAAGCAGAGCGCCGAGACGCACATCGCCCAGCGCGGGCCGTTGCGTTCGACGAGCGTGCCCCCGAACGCGGCGGACAGCCCGAGCATCACGATGGCCAGCTGGAAGGGGAGCGCGGAGGCCGTCCCGGACAGCTGGAGCGCGGACTCCAGGGGCGGTTTGAACACGCTCCAGGCATAGGCCTGTCCGATGGCGAGATGGATGGACAGGGCGGCGGGCGGGACGAGCCAGCGGCTCCACCCCGAAGGGGCGACGACGGGTGCACGGGCGGGCACGCTCATGCGGCGGAACGTACCTCGCACCTCAGCCTCCGGGAAGGCCGCACGCCGGAGCCGTCGCCGCCAGTACCAGCGGGGCGTTGCCGGCGGCCGGGGTGCCGTCGGGCAGCAGGAGGGTGTCCTCGATGCCGATGCGCCGGTCCAGCCCGAGCTCGGCGGCGAGCCGCAGCACCGGCCAGGCGCCGCCGTCCTCGCCGTGCAGCAGCACCGGGCGGCCGTGCGGGACTTGGGCCAGCGCGGCGAGCAGCTCGCGGGCGGTGCCCCGGGCGGATCCGGGGTCGGTGTCGGTCACTTTCGCCAGGACCCGCAGCACCCGTGGCGCGAGCGGCGAACGGGCGAAGCGCTCGACGCCGTCCGTGCCCGACCAGAGGGCGGCCGCTATGCCGACCCCGCGCTCCAGCAGGGCGGCGGCGACCGCCTCGGCGCCCGGCTCATGCCAGTTCACCGAGGCGTGATCGGGCAGCACCGTCCAGGATCCGATCCGTGCCACCGGGCCGACCCGGTCCGGCTCGGCCCGGACCCCGGTGGTCACGCCCACCGGGACGTCCACCGCCGCCCGGACGGCCTCCAGGACGGGGCCGACCACGCGCGGCGAGAGGGAGTCGCGGCCGCACGGGGTCTTCGGGCGGACCTGGACCTCGTCGGCGCCGGCCGCCACCGCCTGCCGCGCCGCCTCGGCGAGCGCGGCGGGCGACAGCGGCACCGCGCCCGAATCGGCCGCGGTCCGGGCTCCGTTGAGACATACCTGCAGCATGCTCCCGATGATGGCACCGGGGTGTGACAACGGCTCTCCCGTGACGCCGCCGTCCTGCTCAGGCCGCCGCGAACGCCCCCGCCCCCTGGGCCTGGGCCGCCGCCGTCAGTGTCTCGGGTGCCAGTACGGACACCGGGGCCAGCACTCCGCACTGCCGGCAGGCAGGCCCGGGTGCCGGGGCGTCGGACGACTCGGCGGTCTCCGGGAGCCAGGCGAAGCGGGTGGAGCCGCACACCGGGCAGTCGCGGCGGGGGCTGCCCGCCTCCATCGCGGCGATCATGCGGCGCAGTACCACCGCGAGGCGGGCCGCCGGGTGCCGTTGCGGCGACTCGCACGGCACGATGTCGCAGCCGCCCCAGGTCCGCCGGTGCCAGTCGTCGATCGCGCCGGGCTGCCGGATGCCGTCGTGCTTCTCCTTGCGGCGCCGGGCGGCGAACTCCTCCTCGTACGCGAGCCAGAGGGCGCGGGCCTCCTCCAGCTCGGTCAGTGCGGCGACGAGCCGCTCCGGATCCGGATCGCGGTCCTGCGTCGCGATACCGGCCCGGGTGCACAGATGGTGCCAGGTCGCCCGGTGTCCGTAAGGGGCGAAGCGTTCAAGGCACTTGCGCAGGGCGGTGCGCCGCTGGGCTGTGACGAGTCGTGGATTGCGGACCTGTTCTGCGAGGGCTCTGAAACCGGCCATTTCATCCCACCTCCGGGGGGAGGACCCGACTGGACGGGGATGGGACGCAGCCGGCCGCCACCTGGATCCATCGAACTTTCTTGCGGTTGTCCGGTGTCGCGGCGGGCTGGGGCTGCGGGTGCGGCCGAGGTCTGTGGGGAAGGGGAAAAGTTGACTGTTGTTCATCTTCCGGCCGGGGATAACCGCCGGTAACGTCCCGCCCACCCTCCCCCAGGCTCTTGAGGAGCCGGGACCCCCATCGAGGAGCAGGGATGCGACGACGTACCGGAAGGCTCAGGACCGCCGCGGCGGCGGCCCTGTTCGCCTTGGGTGCCACGGTCTTGGCACCACCCCCCGCCGCGGCCGCCGCGCCGAAGGACGACCACGACTACTGCCGGGGCCAGTGCGCCGACATCCTGCCGCCCGGCGCCACCGGCAACGCCACCCTGATGGAGATCCTCGGCAACAAGCTGTTCGGCACCCACCCCGCGCACTCCACCGATCAACTCGCCCCGTACGGCGCGCTGGCGAGCGGCTACCAGTCGCTCACCGACGACACCCTGACCACGTTCTTCAACGACGCCTCCTTCGGCGTCCCCGCCGACCAGGTCGGCAAGGTCACCACACCGCGCGACGACGTGACCATCACCCGCGACAAGAAGACCGGCATCCCGCACATCAAGGGCACCACCCGCTACGGCACCGAGTTCGGCGCCGGCTACGCCGCGGGCCAGGACCGGCTCTGGCTGATGGACCTCTTCCGCCACATCGGCCGCGGCGAGCTGACCCCCTTCGCCGGCGGTGCGCCCGCCAACCAGGGCCTGGAGCAGCAGTTCTGGCCGCAGGCGCCGTACACCGAGAAGGACCTCCAGCAGCAGATCGACTACATCAGGGACCACAACGGCGAGCGCGGCAAACAGGCCATGGCCGACGCCCAGGCGTACGTCGACGGCATCAACGCCTACCGGGAGCAGTCGAAGAACGGCCGTTACTTCCCCGGGGAGTACGTCCTCACCGGCCATATCGACGCGATCACCAACGCCGGTGAGATCGAGCCGTTCAAGCTCACCGACCTGATAGCGCTGGCCTCCGTCGTCGGCGGCCTCTTCGGCAACGGCGGGGGAGGGGAGGTCGCCAACGCCCTGTCGCTGCTCGCCGCCCAGCAGAAGTACGGCGTCGAGAAGGGCGCCGAGGTCTGGGAGTCCTTCCGGGAGCGCAACGACCCGGAGGCCGCCAAGACCCTGCACGACGGCCAGCGCTTCCCGTACGCCGTCAAGCCGGCCAGGGCCAAGGGCACGGCGCTGCCGGACCGCGGCTCGGTCACCCCCGAGCCGCTGGTCTTCGACCGCACCGGTGCCGCGACCGCCAAGGGCCACAAGGCGCCGCAGGACCCGGTCCGGGCGCCGGCGAAGTACCGCGAACTGGAGGGCCTCTTCAAGGACGGGGTGCTGCCCGGGGGCAGCCTCGACGCCGGCCGGCGCCGCGGGATGTCCAACGCCCTGCTGGTCTCCGGCAAGCACACCGCAAGCGGGCACCCCGTCGCGGTCTTCGGGCCGCAGACCGGCTACTTCGCGCCCCAGCTGCTGATGCTCCAGGAGATCCAGGGCCCCGGCATCAGCGCCCGCGGCGCCTCCTTCGCGGGCGTCGGGATGTACGTCCAGCTCGGCCGCGGCCAGGACTACGCCTGGAGCGCCACCTCCGCCGGCCAGGACATCACCGACACCTACGCGGTCGAGCTGTGCAACCCGGACGGCTCCGCGCCCACCAGGGACTCGGCCTCCTACCGCTACCGCGGCTCCTGCGTCCCCATGGAGAAGCTGGAGCGCACCAACTCCTGGAAACCCACCATCGCCGACCCGACGGCGGCCGGCTCGTACCGGATGCAGGTCTTCCGGACGAAGTACGGGACCGTCACCCACCGCGCGACCATCGGCGGCAAGCCCGTCGCCTACACCGCGCAGCGCTCCACCTACCGCCACGAGGCCGACTCGATCATCGGCTTCCAGATGCTCAACGACCCCTCCGCCGTGCGCGACGCCCCGTCCTTCCAGAAGGCCGCCCAGCACATCGGCTACGCCTTCAACTGGTTCTACGCCGACTCCCGCGACATCGCGTACTACAACAGCGGTCTCAACCCGGTCCGCAACCCCGACGTGGACCCGTCGCTGCCCGTCAAGGCCGGCGAGGCCTACGAGTGGCGGGGCTACGACCCCGTCACCAACACCTCCGACCTCACCCCGCCCGCACAGCACCCCCAGTCGGTCAACCAGGACTACTACATCTCCTGGAACAACAAGCAGGCCACGGAGTACGACTCGGCCGGCTTCGGCAACGGCTCGGTGCACCGCGGCAATCTGCTGGACGACCGGGTGCGGGCGCTGACCGGCGAGGGCGGGGTGACCCGGGCGTCGCTGACCCGGGCGATGGCCGAGGCCGCCGTCACCGACCTGCGCGGCGAGGACGTACTGCCCGAACTCCTGCGGGTGCTGAACAGCGAGCCGGTCACCGACCCGCAGCTGAAGACCGCGGTCCAGCAGCTGGCGGCCTGGCGCAAGGACGGCGCCCAGCGCCGGGAGACCGCCGCCGGTTCGCACACCTACACCCACCCCGACGCGGTACGCCTGATGGACGCCTGGTGGCCGCTGATGGTCGAGGCCGTCTTCAAGCCGGGCCTCGGCGGGGACCTGTACGGGGCGCTGGGCGCCAACCTGCCCATCGACGAGTCGCCGTCGGCCGGCCACGGCCCGACCGGCGCGCACGCCGGCTCGGCGTTCCAGTACGGCTGGTGGAGCTACGCGGACAAGGACCTGCGCTCGGTGCTCGGTGACCCGGTCCAGGGCCCGCTCGCCAAGCGCTACTGCGGCGACGGCGACCTGTCCGCCTGCCGCGACACCCTGCTGGACACCCTGCGGCAGGCGAGCGGGAAGACCGCCGAGCAGGTCTACCCGGGCGATGCGAGCTGCAAGGCCGGCGACCAGTGGTGCGCGGACGCGATCATCCACCGTGCGGTGGGCGGGCTGACCCACGGCACCATCAGCTGGCAGAACCGGCCGACCTATCAGCAGGTCGTGGAGTTCCCGGCACACCGTTAGCCGGCTGCTGCAGACAAGGCCCCGGGGCCCGAACCCCGGGGCCTTCGCACGGGTGGTCGGGCTATGCTGCACCGTCCTGAACTCCAGGGGATGGAAAGCGAGTAGGGCGCATGGCCTTATCAGGTCCGCAGCAGTACCCGCCGGAGCTGCTGGATACCACCATGGACCAGCTGCGCACACTGATCGTCGTCCATGAGACGGGTACCGCGCTGGGTGCCGCGCGCCGTCTGGGCCGCGAACAGTCCAGCGTGCAGAAGCAGTTGGACACCATGAACCGCACCTTCGCCGCGCTGTGCGGCGAGGAGCTGGTCCTCAAACAGGGGCGGGGGCGCGACGCCCTGTTCACCGCGACCGGCGAGGCGCTGGTCGAGCTGGCCCGGCGCACGCTCGGGGAGTGGTCCGACGGGGTGCACGACGCCCGCCGCCGGCTCGGCAGGACGCTGTCCGTCGGCACCACCCGCTACACCCTCGGCTTCCTGCTGGACGCGGTGGAACGCGTCAGCGAGGACTACGAACAGGCCGGCGTCGACCTCAAGGTCACCCACGTCCGCACCGGCGACCTCTTCACCAAACTGCGCTCCAAGGAACTCGACCTGGTCTGCGGCAGCGTCGTGGTCACCGAGGGCGGAGAGGCGGAGCTGCTGGCTCCGTACGAGGTCATGGAGTGGCGCCGCAGCGGCCTCTCGCTGCTGACGAACCTGCCGCCGGACCGGCTCCCCGGCACCTCCCTGGGCGCGGGCGAGCTGCCCCGGCTGCCCCTGGTGATCTCGGCGCGCGGCCTCATCGGCCGTTTCCTGACCGCGTGGTACGGCCCCGACTACCGCCAGCGGCTGTCCATAGCGGCCGAGATAGAGGCCGCGCACTACGGCTTCGAGCTGCTGCGCTCGGGCGTCGTCAGCGGAGCGATGCTGGTCACCCGGGGCATCGGGGAGGCCGCCGCGGACGGCCGTCTCCCGGAGGCCGGCGGGCTGCGCACGCTGGAGATCGTCGGCGGGGTGGGACCCCGCACCGAGGTACTGGTCGGTGTCTTCACCCGGCGCGGGGAACGGGCGTCGTATCCGCCCGGCCACCCCCTCAACCTCCTGTGGGACGCGCTGTCGAGGGAGAGCGGACGGTGGTGGCTCAGCTCGTGAGGGCCCAAGGCCGCGTCAGAGCAGTTCGCGCTCCCGGGTCTCCGGCAGGGCCAGGACGCACACCAGCGAGATGACCGCCATGGCGCTCACGTACCAGCCCACCGACGCGGAGCCGAACGCCGACTGGAGCCGGGTGGCGACCAGCGGAGCCACCGCGCCGCCCAGCACACCGCCCAGGTTGTAGGCCAGCGAGGCACCCGAGTACCGCACCGTCGTACCGAACAGCTCCGGCAGATACGCGCCCATCGGGCCGTACACCACGCCCATGCAGAACAGCGCGCCGCCGAGCGCGAGCGCGATCAGCACCGGCTGCCCGGTGTCCAGCAGCGGGAACAGCACCGGCCCCCACAGCACCGCCAGGCCGCTGCCCGCCAGGACCAGTCTGCGGCGGCCGGCGCCGTCGGAGCGGGTGGCGGCGAGCCAGGTACCGCCGGCCAGGAAGAGGCAGGCGAGGAGGGAGAGCCCCAGCATGGTGCTGCGGGGGACGCCCAGGCTGCCGGTGGCGTAGGCCAGGCAGTAGGTGGTCGCGGTGTAGAAGAGGCCGTAAGCGACGATCATGCCGCCCGCGCCCAGCAGCAGTTCGCGCGGATGCCGGCGCAGCACCTCGACCGCGGGGACCCTGGCGGCCTCCTGGGCGTCCCGCACCTTCGCGAACACCGGCGTCTCGCTGATCTTCAGCCGTACGAACAGCCCGACGCCGACCAGCAGGAACGACAGCAGGAACGGCACGCGCCAGCCCCACGAGCGAAACGCCGCGTCGTCCAGCACCGACGACAGCAGCCAGAACACCCCGGTCGCCGCGAAGAACCCGACCGACGGGCCGAGCTGCGGGAAAGCGGCGTACAGCCCCCGGCGCCGGCGCGGCGCGTGCTCGACCGCGAGCAGCGCGGCCCCGCCCCACTCGCCGCCCAGGCCGATGCCCTGCAGGAAGCGCAGCGCGATCAGCGCCAGCGGCGCCCAGATGCCCCAGGTGCCGTAGCCCGGCAGCAGTCCGACGAACGCCGTGGACAGTCCCATCAGCAGCAGCGAGGCGACCAGTACGGACTTGCGGCCCACGCGGTCACCGAAGTGCCCGAAGAGCACCGACCCGAGCGGCCGCGCGACGAACGCCACCGCGTAGGTCGAGAAGGACGCGAGGGTGGCGTTGACCGGTGCGAGCGTCGGGAAGAACGCCTGGTTGAGGACGAGTGCGGCCGCCGTCCCGTAGATGTAGAAGTCGTAGAACTCGATGGCCGTCCCGATGAACGAGGCCACGGCCACCCGGCGCAGACTCTCGGTGTTCCCGGTGGACGTGACGGCCTCGGCGGGCGGCGCCGCGGCCTGCGGCGATGTCGTTTTGTCGGTCACCAGCCGCACTCTCACGCCCGTTGTACCGTGCAGTCAACCGGCGGAACGCGCCGTCTCGGTCACCGAGATGACGGATAGCGCAGATAGCGGGCCCGCACGGCACGGAAGGCGGCGAGATCCGACTGCCAGGCGGCGGTGATCTCGTCCGGCCCCGCGCCCGCGTCGATCATCCTGCGCACGGTCGACGAGCCGGTCAGCCGGTCGATGCCGTGGTCCGGGCGCCAGGCGAAGCCGCTCCAGACCCGTTTCGCGGTCACCAGCAGCGCGATACCGGTGCGCACCGGGTCGTACGACTCCCGGTCGTGCACATGCAGTTGGACCCCGCCGATGGTCTTTCCCTGGAACTTGGAGAAGGAGGGCGCGAAGTAGGCCTCCCTGAAGTGCACTCCGGGCAGCGCGAGTTCGCCCACCGCGGCGGCCCAGCGCCGGTCGATGCCCTCGGCGCCCAGCAGCTCGAAGGGGCGGGTGGTGCCGCGCCCCTCGGAGAGGTTGGTGCCCTCGAACAGGCAGGTGCCGGAGTAGACCAGGGCGGTGTCCGGGGTGGGCATGTTGGGGCTCGGCGGTACCCAGGGCAGGCCCGTCGCGTCGTAGAAGTCGCCGCGCCGCCAGCCGGTCATCCGCACGGTCTCCAGCTCCACCGGGCGTCCGGCGGCCGCGGGGACGAACTCGCCGTTGAAGAGCAGCGCCAGCTCCAGCACCGTCATGCCGTGCGCCTGCGCGATCGGCTCGCGGCCGATGAAGGAGGCGTACGCCTTGTCCAGCACCGGGCCGGCGGCGAAGCGGCCGGTGACCGGATTCGGGCGGTCCAGGACGACGAAGCGCTTGCCGGCGAGGACGGCCGCGACCATGCAGTCGTAGAGCGTCCAGATGTAGGTGTAGAAGCGCGCGCCGACGTCCTGGATGTCGAAGACGACGGTGTCCACGCCGGAGTCGGTGAAGATGTCGGCGAGTTCCCTGCCGCTCTTGTTGTAGGTGTCGTAGACCGGCAGCCCCGTGGCGGGGTCGTCGTGGCGGCCCTCGGAGCCGCCCGCCTGCGCGGTGCCGCGGAAGCCGTGCTCGGGGCCGAAGACGGCGGTCAGCTGCACCCGGTCGTCGGCGTGCATGACGTCCACGATGTGCCGGGCGGACGGGGTGACGCCGGTGGGGTTGGTGACCACGCCGACCCGCTGCCCGTCCAGGAGGCGGTAGCCGTCGGCGGCCAGCCGTTCGAAGCCGGTGCGGACCCGCCGTCCGCCGCCGTGCGCCGGCTGTGCGGCCCGCGCGGGGGGCGCGGTCGCGGTCAGGGCCGTACCGGCCGCTCCGGTCGCCGCCAGATGCCCGAGCAGAACGCGTCTCGACAGAGCCATCCGCACACCTCCGTGTTCGTGGAAAGCAAGGGAGCCAGGAAAGCAGGGGAGCAAGGAGTCCACCGGTCGTGTCGTGTGCACGCTAGCCCGCGCGGGTCCATTGCGGAACGAGCCCGGCCGCGGCGAGGGGGGGCGCCTCCCGCTCATGGGCGCCCCGGCCTCTTCCGCCGGGACATACCGACTGGTTAGTCTGCCTGTCAGCCGAACCGATGCGACCGAGGGAGACCCAGCAGTGGAAGCCGTACGGGACAAGGCCGTCGTCGTGACCGGGGCGGGCGGGGGGATCGGTGCCGCGCTGGCCCGCCGGTTCGCCGCCGAGGGCGCCCGGGTCGTGGTCAACGACCTGGACGAGGCCAAGGCGAAGCAGACCGCCGAGGAGATCGGCGCCCTCGCGGTCCCCGGCGACGCCTCCGCCGTCGTCCCGGCCGCCCGTGAGGCGCTCGGCGGCGCCATCGACGTCTTCTGCGCCAACGCCGGCGTGGGCACCGGCGGCGGGCCCGACGCGCCCGAGGAGGACTGGGCGCTGGCCTGGGACGTCAATGTCATGGCCCATGTACGGGCGGCGAGGGAGCTGGTGCCGGAGTGGCTGGCGCGCGGCAGTGGACGCTTTGTGTCCACCGTGTCGGCGGCCGGCCTGCTCACGATGGTCGCCGCGGCCCCGTACAGCGTCACCAAACACGGCGCGTACGCCTTCGCCGAGTGGCTCTCCCTGACCTACCGGCACCGCGGCATCCACGTCCACGCCATCTGCCCCCAGGGCGTACGCACCGACATGCTGGCCGCCACCGGTGCCGCCGGCGAGCTGGTCCTCACGCCCACGGCCGTCGAGCCCGGGGACGTCGCCGACGCGCTGTTCACGGCGATGGAACAGGACCGCTTCCTGGTGCTGCCGCACCCGGAGGTCGCGGACTACTACACCGCGCGGGCCGCCGACCCCGACCGCTGGCTCGGCGGTATGAACCACCTCCAGCGGAAGCTGGAAGAGGCGGAGGGCGGTGCCTGAGGCCGCCGCCGGCACGACGGGCGGCGGGCCGGCCCGGTCCGGGCCGCCACCCCGCGTCACCCCAGGTGTTCCCCCGCAGGGATGATCAGGCGATCAGGAAGAAAGGGCCGCACCCCGATGACCTCCTACCAGGACAAGCCGTGGCTGGCGCAGCTCACCGACGCCCAGCGCGCCCCCGTCCAGCCGCCCCCCTCGACGCTGCACGCCTTCCGGGCCGCGGTCCGCCGCCACCCCGACCGCACCGCGCTCGCCTACTTCGACGGCCGGCTGTCCTACGCCGAGACCGACGCGCTCTCCGACGGCATCGCGGCCCACCTCGCCGAGCGCGGCTTCCGGCGCGGCGACCGGGCCGCGGTCATGCTGCAGAACACCCCGCACTTCGTGCTCGCCCTGCTCGGCGTCTGGAAGGCGGGCGGGGTGGCGGTGCCCGTCAACCCCATGTACAAGTCCGCCGAGACGCGGCACATCCTGGACGACGCCGAGGTCACCGCCGTCATCTGCGCCGACCGCACCTGGCACGGCTTTCTGCGCGCCACCGCCGCCGGGGCGGCCTCCGTACGGATCGCGCTCACCGCCTGCGAACGGGAGCTGCAGACCCGGAACGACGCCCGGGTGCTGCGCGATGCGCCGCTCGGCCCGCAGGAGGGCGCCGACGACCTGCTGACCGCCGCCCGCACCGCCGGGAGACTCCGCGCGGCCCTGGCCGACCCGGAGCTCACCGCCGACGACCTCGCGCTGATCAGCTACACCTCCGGCACCAGCGGCACCCCCAAGGGCGCCACCAACACCCACGGCAACATCACCTACAACGCCGAACGCCAGCGCACCGGCCTGGGTCTGCCCGAAGGCGCCACCTACTTCGCGCTCGCCCCGCTCTTCCACATCACCGGCATGGTCTGCGAGCTGGCCGCCTGCATCGTCAACGCCGGCACCCTCGCGCTCGCCTACCGCTTCGAGGCGGGCGTCGTCCTGGACGCCTTCCTGGAGCACCGCCCCGCCTACACGGTCGGCCCCTCCACCGCCTATATGGCGCTGATGGCCCACCCCGGGGTCACCCGCGACCACTTCGCGTCCTTCCGGACGATGTCCTCCGGCGGCGCGCCGCTGCCGCCTGCCCTCGTCGAGAAGTTCCGCGCCGGCTTCGGCCCGTACATCCACAACGGCTACGGCCTGACCGAGTGCACCGCGCCCTGCGCCAGCGTCCCGCCGGGCAGACGGGCGCCGGTCGACCCGGCCTCGGGGACCCTCGCCGTCGGGGTGCCCGGCCCCGACACGGTCGTACGGATCGTCGGCGAGGACGGCCGGGACCTGCCGTTCGGCGAGCAGGGCGAGATCGCGGTGCGCGGCCCGCAGGTCGTCCCCGGCTACTGGCGCCGCCCCGACGCCACCGCCGAGGCACTGCCGGACGGCGAACTGCGCACCGGCGACATCGGCTTCATGGACGCCGACGGCTGGCTGTACGTCGTCGACCGCAAGAAGGACATGATCAACGCCGCCGGTTTCAAGGTGTGGCCGCGGGAGGTCGAGGATGTGCTCTACAGCCACCCCGCGGTGCGCGAGGCGGCGGTCGTCGGCGTGCCCGACGCCTACCGCGGCGAGTCGGTCAAGGCGTATGTCAGCCTGCGTCCGGGGGCCGCGCCGGACCCCGCCGAGCTGACGGCGTACTGCAAGGAGCGGCTGGCGGCGTACAAATATCCCCGCGAGGTGGAGATCCTGGCGGAGCTTCCCAAGACCACGAGTGGCAAGATCCTCCGACGGGAGCTGCGCCACCGCGCATGACGTACGGCACGAAGGACAGGTGAGGGCGATGGCCGGCACGAAGGACGGCAACGGCAACGGCGGCGCGAAGCCGGTGGCCAGACGACTGCTGGCCACCGCGACCAGGCTCTTCGCGGAGCAGGGCTACGACCGCACCTCCGTCCAGGAGATCGTCGACGCGGCGGGCGTCACCAAGGGCGCCCTCTACCACTACTTCGGCTCCAAGGACGACCTGCTGCACGAGGTCTACGGCCGGGTCCTGCGCCTCCAGCAGGAGCGCCTCGACCACTTCGCCGACGCGGATGCGCCGGTGGAGCAGCGGCTGCGCGACGCCGCCGCGGACGTCGTCGTCACCACCATCGAGAACCTCGACGACACCAAGATCTTCTTCCGCTCGATGCACCACCTCAGCCAGGAGAAGGACAAGCAGGTACGTGCCGAGCGGCGGCGCTACCACGAGCGCTTCCGGGCCCTGATCGAGGAGGGCCAGCGCACCGGGGTGTTCGCCGCCGACATCCCCGCCGACCTGGTCGTGGACTACCACTTCGGCTCCGTGCACCACCTCGGCACGTGGTACCGCGAGGACGGCCCGCTCAGCCCGCAGCAGGTCGCCGACCACCTGGCGGACCTGCTGCTGCGCGCCCTGCGCCCGTAACGCCGTTACAGCCCGTAACACCGCAACAGCCCGTAACGCCGTTACAGCCCATCACGCCGTGCCAGACGGCGCCGAGCCCCGCGGACCGCCGACGGCCGCGGGGCTCAGCACTGCGCCTGCGCCCGCAGGTACTTGTGCGCCTACAGGTACTGCTTGAGCTCACGGCGCGCCAGCGACCGCTGGTGCACCTCGTCCGGGCCGTCCGCCAGCCGCAGCGTCCGGGCACCGGCCCACAGCTCGGCCAGCGGGAAGTCCTGGCTGACACCGCCCGCGCCGTGCAGCTGGACCGCCTTGTCCAGGATGTCCACGACCGTGCGCGGGGTAGCGATCTTGATGGCCTGGATCTCGGTGTGCGCGCCCTTGTTGCCGACGGTGTCCATCAGCCAGGCGGTCTTCAGCACCAGCAGCCGCAGCTGCTCCACCGCCACCCGGGCGTCCGCGATCCACTCCTGGACCACGCCCTGCTGCGCCAGCGGCTTGCCGAAGGCCGTACGGGCCGCCGCGCGACGGCACATCAGCTCGACGGCCCGCTCGGCCATGCCGATCAGCCGCATGCAGTGGTGGATCCGGCCGGGGCCGAGCCGGGCCTGGGCGATCCCGAAGCCGCCGCCCTCCTCGCCGATCAGATGGGCGGCCGGCACCCGTACGTCGTGGAAGACCACCTCGGCATGGCCGCCGTGCCAGTGGTCCTCGTAGCCGTAGACCTGCATGGCCCGCCTGACCTCCACGCCGGGGGTGTCGCGCGGCACGAGGATCATCGACTGCTGGCGGCGCAGGTCCGCGCCGTCCGGGTCGGTCTTGCCCATCACGATGAAGATCTGGCACAGCGGGTTCATCGCCCCGGAGATGTACCACTTGCGGCCGTTGATGACGTAATCGTTGCCCTCACGGTCGATCCGGGTCTCGATGTTGGTGGCGTCCGACGAGGCCACCTCCGGCTCGGTCATCGCGAACGCGGACCGGATCTCGCCGGCCAGCAGCGGCTCCAGCCACTGCTTGCGCTGCGCCTCGTTGCCGAACTGCGCCAGCACTTCCATGTTGCCGGTGTCCGGCGCCGCGCAGTTCAGCGCGGTGGGCGCCAACTGCGGGCTGCGGCCGGTGATCTCGGCCAGCGGCGCGTACTGGAGGTTGGTCAGCCCCGCACCGTACTCCTCGTCGGGGAGGAACAGGTTCCACAGTCCCCGCCGGCGCGCCTCGGCCTTCAGGTCCTCGACGATCGCGGGGGTGTCCCACGGCGACGCGAGCGCGGCCCGCTGCTCACGGGCGGTCTCCTCGGCCGGATACACCTGCTCGTCCATGAACGCCAGGAGCTTCTCGCGCAGCTCCTCGGTGCGGGCGTCGAATGCGAAGTCCATGGGTGCCTCAGCCTTCCTTGAGGGTGGTGAGTCCGCGGTCGATGAAGACGGGGACGAGTTCGCCGATCCGGTCGAACCCGGCGCCGACGGTCTGGCCGAGCGTGAAGCGGTAGTGGATGCCTTCGAGGATCACGGCGAGCTTGAACCAGGCGAAGGCCGTGTACCAGGCGATCGACGAGGTGTCCCGGCCCGAGCGGGCGGCGTAGCGCGCGACCAGCTCCTCCGCGGACGGGTGGCCGGGCGCGCCGCTCGTGGTGCTGACCGGCGACTCGGGCAGGCCCAGGTCCGTGCTGTACATCACCAGCAGCCCGAGGTCGGTCAGCGGATCGCCGAGCGTGGACATCTCCCAGTCCAGTACGGCCTTGATGGTGTCGGCCCCCTTCGGCTCGTTCGCCTCCGGGGCGCTCGCCGTGCCGACCAGGACGTTGTCGAGCCGGTAGTCGCCGTGCACGACGGCCGGTGCGGGGGAGGCGGGCAGCGCCCGGCCCAGCGCCGCGTGCAGCTCGTCGATCCCCGGCAGTTCACGGTTGCGCGAGGCGCCCAGCTGCTTGCCCCAGCGCCGCAGCTGACGCTCCAGGAACCCGTCCGGACGGCCGAAGTCGCCGAGCCCGGCCGCCTCGGGGTCCACCGCGTGCAGCGCCACGAGCGTGTCGACCAGGGAGAGCACCACGGCACGGGTGCGCTCGGGGCCGAGCGGGGCGAGCTGACGGACCGTGCGGTACGGCGTGCCCTCGACCAGCTCCATCACATAGAAGGGCGCGCCGATCACCGACTCGTCCTCGCACAGCAGCAGCGCCTCGGGCACCGGCACCGGGGTGTCGTGCAGCGCACTGATCACCCGGTGCTCACGCCGCATGTCGTGCGCGGTGGCCAGCACATGGCCGAGCGGCGGCCGGCGGACGACCCAGGAGGCCGCGCCGTCGGTGACGCGGTAGGTGAGGTTGGAGCGCCCGCCCTCGATCAGCTGCGCCCGCAGCGGACCGCCGGCCATCCCCGGCCGTTCCCGGTCCAGATGCTCGCGCAGTCGCGCCAGGTCGAGGCCGGGAGGGTGCTCCCGGTCCGGGGCCTGTGGGGGAGGGGTGCCCTTGCTCATCGTGCTCCTCCGTACGGAGTGGACGGTCCATCGGTCGATCGCTGCCCCGATCATGCCGACTAGTCGGTATGCCGTCCAGTGCCGGAGCGTGGGGCGTCCGTCACGCACCGCCTCCGAGGAAGATTTTCCGCCACGCCGTACGCGGTCCCGCCGCCGCTCAGGCGTGACAGGCCACCGGCACCCCGCCGTTCATCGCCGTCATATCGCCGAACCCCAGCATCGGGTCGAGCGGGGCGCCCGGCTCACCGCCCGCCAGCTCCGCGTACGCCCGGTGCAGATTCGCCACCAGCCGCTCGCTCTCCGCCAGCTCCGCGAACGGGCCGAGATCCGCCCGCCGAGCCGCCTCCAGCGGCGTACGTCCAGCCGCCCGGCCCTCCTCCGCCAGTCGGCCGACGAACCGCAGATAGCGCTCGATGCCGTCGTACACCTCGGGGCCGGCCACCGGACCGTGGCCGGGGACGACGGTGACCGCGTCCAGCGAGCGCAGCAGCTCGACGGCGCGCAGCGACCCGGCCAGCGATCCCATGAAGACGAACGGGGTGCCGCCGTGGAAGACCAGGTCCCCCGCGAAGACGATGCGCTGCCGGGGCAGCCAGACGATGCTGTCGCCGGTGGTGTGCGCCACGCCCGGGTGGATCAGCCGCACCTCGATACCGCCGATGTGCAGGGTCAGCTCGTCGGTGTACGTCACCGCCGGCGGGGTGAGGCGGATGTCGCCGTACTCCACCTCCGGCCACACGGCGTGCAGCTGATGCCCGGCGGCCAGCAGCTCGCGGCGGCAGGCGGTGTGCCCGATGACCGCCGCCTCCGGCGCGAAGACGCCGTTGCCGTAGGTGTGGTCACCGTGGTGGTGGGTGTTGACCACCATCCGGGGCGTCGGCGCGCCGCTCTCCGCGATCCGGCGGCGCAGCAGCCGGGCCCGGCGCTCGGTGGCGGCGGTGTCCACGACGAGGGTGTCCGCCCCGTCGGTGACGAAGCCGGCGTTGTTCAGACACCAGCCGCCGTCCGGCTGGATGAAGGCGTGGACACCGGCGGCCAGTTCGGTGAGGTACGGCTCCGCCGTGATCCCCGCGCTCGCGTCGTCCATAGGGTCTGCCCCCTTGCTCCGATGGTCCGTCACGCCCCATCGAGGGAGCCGGTCCGCTCCGGCGCCGACGGGCGTCGCGTCACGGTACCTCCGCCGGCGGCCGGATCCGCGACCGCGGAACGGGTCCGCGCGCAGAACGTCGGCGCGGACCCGTCGACGGGACGTCAGTCCAGGTCCTCCGAGTGGTCGGTGGTGACACACCCGTCGATCTCGCCGTCGTCGGCCGTCTTGCCCTCCGGCGCCTTGAAGTCCGAGGTGCAGTTGAGGAACAGCAGCCCGGCCTTGAGGAGCTGCCGCCGCTGGTCGTCGCTGGCCGGGTCGACGGCGAAGTCGTCGCCGATCATGAGGTCGTCCTGCTCGTCCTCGTCCGCCTTGACGGCGGTCTGGAACGCCTCCATGTCCTCGATGGTGAGGAAGTCGGCGTCACCGTCGCCGCCGGCCGGCTCGTCGCACTCGCCGCCGCCGTTGATGCCGGTCATCCCCATGGCCTCCACCTGCTGCACCTCGCGGGGCGTGGCGATGTCGATCCGCTCGCAGCCGAGCGCCGACTGGAGGAACTCCCCGGCTCCCTGGGGCGAACCCGCGGAGGGCAGACCGCAGGCGGAGACCGACGCCAGGGCGACAACGGTGCCGGCGATGGCAAGTGTTCGGTGGAAACGCATGACGTTCCTTCGCAGATGTGGCTTCGAGCCTGGCGCACCGACCGGAGGTGACGATGCCTCGGCTGCGAGGGTGAAGAAACCCATCTGCTTCTCCCCCGTTCCCCCGCCAAGATGGTTGACCGGGACATGATAGGGGAGTCCGCAGGTCAGACCAGCACCGCTCCGCACAGCGCCATCGCGAGCGTGCAGCCGACCAGCAGTACGGCGATCCCCGGCGGCAGCGACGGCGGCCGGCCGGTGGCCAGCCCGCGCATCCGGCGGTGTGCGAGGGCCATGAAGGCGAGCCACAGCAGGCCCGTCACCACCGCCAGCACGGCCGCCGCCGGCCCGGGCGCCTCGCTCCGCAGCAGCTGCCGGCCGGCCAGCAGCGCCATCGCCGTGGCGGACAGCGTGGTACGCCGCCATGCCAGCCTGGTCCGCTCCGGCTGCAGCCCGGGATCCCGGTCGCCGACCGGACGGGGGCCCGGCCGCGCTCCGCCCGCCATCGGCTAGCCGGTCCAGCCCAGCAGCACCAGCACGGCCACCGCCACCCCGAGCACGCCGACGGCCAGCGCCAGCGCCGTCGGGAAGCGGGAGACCGGCAGGTCCGCACCGCGCCGCATGGCACGCTCGCAGCGCACCCAGTGGTTGACCGCCCGCAGCGCGCACAGCGCCCCGCCCGCGAGCAGGGCGATGGTGAAGCCCAGCCGAACGCCCTCGTGCAGCCGGGGCAGGAACTGGTCCACCGCGAACCCGCCGCCGATCAGCGCCAGACCGGTGCGCAGCCAGGCGAGAAAGGTGCGCTCATTGGCGAGGGTGAAGCGGTAGTCGGGGGTCGTGCCCTCCTCGCGGACCCGCGCGGGCGAGAACCACAGCCGCACGGCCGCGCCGGCCGTCCGCAGCCCGTTGGTGAGGATCATGGCCGAAACCCTAGCCCTCGGCCCGACATGCGGCCCGACGGCATCAGACCTCGCCCGCCTCCCGCAGGGCCAGCAGCTGCCGGTACGCGGCCATCCCGTCCGGCGTCCAGGACCACTGGTCGAGCCGCCCGATCAACTCCTCCTCGGGCAGGAATGCGTACCAGTCGATCTCCGACTCCTGGGGGGCGACCGGCAGGGTGCAGCGCACCTGGTACACCGCGGACCACCAGGTGTGCTCGGCCGTCTCGTAGAGGAACTTGAACAGCGGCTCCGGCGGTTCGAGCCCCTGGACGCCCAGCTCCTCCTCGGCCTCGCGCAGCGCCGCCGAGTCATAGCTCTCGCCGGCACCGACCACCCCGCCCACGAACATGTCGTAGTGCGAGGGAAAGACCAGCTTCTGCGGAGTACGGCGATGCACGAAGATCCGGTCCTCGGCGTCCCTGGCCAGCACGAACGCGCACCGGGTACGCATCCTGCGCGCATACGCCTCACCGCGCGGGGCCTGCCCCACGACCTGGTCGTCCTCGTCCACTACGTCGAGTATCTCGTCCGCGTTGAGTGTGCCCATGGGGTCATTGTTCCCACGTTTTTGTCTGCGGCGCCGTGGGGGTTGTTCGCCGTTGCGCCTGCGGCCCTTCCGCTGCGCTTTGCCTGGGCCGACGTTGTTGGCTTTCTCGCCGTTGCGCCTGCGGCGGGCGTTGCCGCTGCGCGGGGCTTTTCGGGTGGCGGTGGCGGTCCTTCTGCTGTCCGACGCGCTGCCGTACGAGGGCGCGGTGCCGCTGACGCCCGACCTGGAGGACGCCTACCTCGGCATCATCCGGCGGTCC